>NZ_CP154625.1:3089002-3397902 GCF_051148895.1 Terrisporobacter vanillatitrophus | reverse complement strand
TATCAGATTTTGATATGAGATGTAAGTATTTTGAAAATACTCCAAATACTTATTTTACAAATAATCCATTTAGTGCAATTGAAAGAGAAGATGGGAAAATATTCATTACAAATAAAAAACTGACAATAACTAAAGGTGATAAAATTGAGATTAAAGACATTAAGAGTAAAGAAGAATTTTATTTTTATTTAGAGGAATTATTTAAGATAAAGTTATCAAAGTAATAGAGGGTAATTCTGAATATTAATAATAAGAGTTAATATATCGCATGAGCAGTAACATTCTTTACACTAGAAATAGCTACATATTATATAAAAATGTTACAATATAAAATATTGTTTTTCTAGATTAATAGGTATGATACAAGGGTATTACAAGTTTGTAATGCCTTTTTTTACTTGGTATAAAATTATTCAGTTTCTACATTTATTGACAAAAAAACATTTAATATAAAAAAATTATATGCTATTCTTATTATATATAGTTAATTTAGATACAAGGGGGATTTTGTAGAATATGGAAAATGATATTAAGTTCTCAGAAATAGTTATGAAACATGAAAAAAATGACGAAGATTCAACTAAATTGAAATTATATATACCTATCAAATATAAATTTATTATAAGTTTAATTATAAGTATATTATGGGTGATTTTCTCTTACTATGTATCTAGACAATGGATTTCGGATTTATCTGAGGTAACTTCCTCAGTTTTTTTAGCAACATTTATTATAGCAGGAATAGCCTATGTTCCAGGATTTATGAATGCATTTTTAGTATCAAGTTTGCTTTTAGATAAGCAACCTAAATTTAAGGTGACTTATCCAACAGATGAGGTAACTATTTTGGTAGCTGCCTACAATGAAGAAGCTGGAATTTATAACACATTGAAATATATAAAAGAGCAAGAATATAAGGGTAGAATTCATACCATAGTAATAAACAATAATTCCAATGATAACACATGCGCTGAAGTAGAAAGAGCAAAGAAAGAGATGGACATGGATATTTTACTGTTGCATGAAAGTACTCCAGGAAAGTTTAATGCATTGAATCATGGATTGAATTATGTGAAAACTAAGTATGTAATTACACTTGATGCAGACACCCTTATTCTTAATAAAGCAGTAAACTACTTGATTTCTAGAGCTAACTCAGCACCAGAGGATGTTTGTGCCGTTGCAGGTTCCATGTTAGTAAGAAATAGTAGAGAAAATTTACTAGCTAAAATACAAGAATGGGATTATTTTTTAAGTATTGCATCTATTAAGAGAATGCAAGGATTGTACCAAGGAACACTAGTTGCCCAAGGTGCATTTTCATTATACAAAACATCTGTAGTAAAAAATGTAGGTGGTTGGTCTGATGCAATTGGAGAAGATATTGTGTTAACTTGGAAAATATTAAAGCAAGGTTATAGAGTTTATTTTGAGCCTCATGCAGTGGCATTTACAGATGTGCCTACAAAATTATCTCACTTTGCCAAGCAACGTTCTCGTTGGGCAAGGGGTATGATAGAAGGGTTAAGAGAAGTAAAACCATGGGAACAACCTTTCATATATTATAAATTTTTGACAGGTATAGATTTGTTTATACCATATATGGATTTTAGCTATACATTCTTCTGGATACCAGGGGTAATATTAGCAGTATTTTTCCAAAAATATTATATAGTAGGTCCTATGATGTTATTAGTATTTCCTTTAACATTGGCAAGTTTTTATATTTTATATTATTATCAAGCCAATGTGGTATTTAAAAACTTAAATCTCAAGGTGAGAAAAAATATTCTAGGATTTTTTATATTTATACTTTTATATCAAATAGTAATGTCACCTGTATCTTTGTATGGTTATGTGCAGGAGCTAATAGGGGCAAAAAGAGTTTGGAAGTAGAATAGAGTTGAGAATATTTTTAAGGTCATCACATTTTTGTGATGGCCTTTTTTGAAACGCAATATAATTTTTTGAAACATCATGTAACGCTATATAAAAATATGAAACAAAAATGTAACGCTAGAGAAAGAGAAAGAGAAAGAGATAGATAAAGAATTAGATACAGAGATAGATATAGAGAAAGATTTTAGCTGAAAAAATTCTTTAGGTAAGTATTTGATTAATTTAAAAAAATTATGAAAAATTACTAGACTTTTTGGACAAGTTGATTATAATTAACTTAAAAATAAAATTTGAATTTTGGATAATTATTCCAATATGCCCTTAATACATGGAAAAGGCTGAATAGTTGTTTTTCCAACTAGAGGAGCACCGAATATGTTGCCCTAACAAAAACAAACCCAAAGGATGTGATGAATTGTATTGTGTTGTTCAAGAGCGTGAGAGAAAAACTTCCAGCAAAGGGAAGAGCAAGGGATTAGTAGTGAATGCTTGTAAAATCAATAACCAGGAATTTTACTCCTACTCTCGTTCTGAGGAAAAATTTCAACGACCTGTGAAAACAGCATACAAAGTCACATTGCACAGCAGCTACAGGGAAAACAACAAGGTGAAAAAGAAGCAATATAGTATTTGCACCATTGGGTATTACGATTTCGTAGATTATGGGTACTACGATTTTGTGGTGGATAAAATAAATGATTTATACCAAGAACTAAACATGACAGGTGAGGAAATTTATAGCTTGATATGTTGCAAATTAAACCCTCTGCAAGAAAAAATAAACCTGGAATACAAGGATACTGAGGAGTATAAGTCTTCTATGGAGCAGGAGGAAATTTTGCAAAGGTATAGAAAAGCTAAGACAGAGTTTGAAAATAAATACGGAGTAGGTAATTTTGATTATTGCTACGATGTATTTCTAAATTTGAGGAATGCAGAAAACCTAAAGAAAATAAAGCAGATCTATGAAGAGCAAGATTACTTCACAGGTAGTTACCAAAGAAAAAATCATAGTAACTACAAATACAATTCTAACAAAAGTAGCTACCAAGAAAAACTAAAATGGACCCTTTGTCAAGGACACTAGAAAAAACGACTGGTTAAGCCGTCATTAAAAGTTGACTTCTATACTTATTAGGAGTCAGCTTTTTTAAATTCCATTGACATCTATAATTATTGTAATAATCCATATAATTATCTACCATAAATTGTAATTCTTCTAATGTATTGCAACTTTTATAGTCTATTTCATCTTTCATATGACCAAAGAATGATTCTTGAGGAGCATTATCCCAACAATTGCCTTTTCTAGACATAGATTGTCCTAAATTGTATTTTTTAAGAAGTTTTTGAAAAATAGGACTTGTATAATGGGCGCCTTGATCAGAATGAACAAAAGCATCTTTATGTAATTTGAATGATTTTAAGTTAATTAAATTATCTATAGTTTTAGTTACGATATCTATAGCTAAACTATTTGATAAATTATAGGCTAATATTTTATTAGTTGAAGAATCCTTTATTGTTGATAAATATGCCATTTTACAACTGCCGTAAGGCATATATGTTATATCTGTTAATAAAACTTTCCCCGGAATTTTTTGTTTAAACTTTCTATTTAGCATGTTCGGAACAACTCGATGTTCCTGAGTAGCCTTCATCATACGTTTTTTTGTATTAGCTTTACGTATCGGGCAAATAATATTATACTTCCTCATTATTCTTTGAATTTTCTTTCTGTTCATTTTTATTCCAAATTCATTTTCTAATGTCATCTTTATAGACCTAGAGCCTCTTTTATATCCACGGTGATTAAATGCTTTTAATATAATATCTCTTGATTTTATATCTCTATCTTCTTTTATATCCCTATAATCTTTTGTTTTAAGGAACCTATAATAACCAGAAGTAGATACATTAGCTATCTTACACAAATGCCTTACCATTCCAGTTAAATTAAAATTATAAATCAAACCTTTTATCAGTCCAAATATTTTAGATGCTTGTAATTTACCTTTTTTCACCTGCCTTTCGCTCCATTCTAACTTTTTTATGAATTCAAGCTCCGCTTTTAGATATTCTATCTCAGCATCTTTTTTAGCTAAATTTTCTTCCATTGTTAACTCTCGATTAATAGGTCTTCCAGAATTTAATGATCTTTTATCTTCTAATCCAGTCACACCTCCACTTTTAAACATTTTTCTCCATCTATAGCTAGCCTGTTTAACACGAGCAATACCAAGTATTTCTATATCAAAACCAGCACCTTCAAATATTTGCCTTATATTTTTTCCTCTCTCATACTCACCTATAAATAATAGTTTAAACTCATCAGTATATGTAATTGCATTTTCACTTACGCTTTTAACATACTTATTTTCAGATAATTTATTAATCTCTTCTTTAGAAAATAGTTTTTTGTTCATAATTAGTCAACTCCTTAATGAATATTTTACACAAAAATAAACCCTATACAAGTAAACACTTTTTCTAGTATCCACTTTATAGGGTCCATTTTAAACAGGGTAGTAACTACAAATACAGTTCAAAGAAAAATTCCCATTATGATGAAGACGATAAGAAAATATTGAAAAAAATGTATAAGACTTTGGCTAGAAATTTTCATCCTGACAAAAACGATAATAGTGATGAAAGTGTTAGAGCTATGCAGATAATCAATGATTTGAAGGAGCTATGGCAATTATAGATAATGGAAGGTTATGAAATTGTACTTAGAAGACCAAGGGATTTTGGACGAGGCAGTAGCACCAAGAAGTACCATAAGATGTGCATTTAAAGATAAATTAATAAGTAATTGAGATATATGGATAGAAATGATGTTAGATAGAAACAGAACATCTCACATGTATGATGAAACTACAGCTCTTAATATTGTGAAACTAGTAAAAGAAAAATACGTATTTGAGTTCAAAAAATTAAAAGATTTTCTTGAAAATTAGAACTTTGTAGGGACATATTGATAGATTTTGATGTATATAATATGATTTAGTTTTTTAAAAATAGTATTTTAAAGGCCGTTACATTTTTGTGATGGTCTTTTTCATGGGAATAAACAATTAATATATAAAGAAGTATATTTACAAAATATGTCGACATCAAATGACAAAGAACCTATGAAACTTATGATATATTATGAATTGAAATTTAATAATAAAAAGACTATATCTGCTGTATTGTTTGCAATAGTTGTAATTGTAGTTTTTGCAATAAATCAAAACAATTCAATTATTACAAGACAAAAGATAAGTGAGTATAAAAATTTGGATAAAAAAATTCAAGAGATAAATGACGAAAGTTCTAACTTTTCTTCTGGCTCATATTCAAGTGGTGGAAGAAGTAGTCAAGGAGGCTCTAGCTCTAGTGGTATGACTGTGTATATAGCTAGTGGAAATAGTTGCTATCATAAGAGTTCTAGTTATAAGTTTTTGAAAGGTGCAAGTGCTAAGGAAGTTAGTATTAATGATGTTGGTGATAAGTATGCTTGTAACTGTATGAAGTACTAGGGGGTGCACAAATTTGTGTAGACCTTGGATAGAAACCTACTTAGTTGTTTAGGTGGCTTTTTTGTGTTAATTTACAGAAAGGAAGAGTATAAGAAGTGAAAAAAATAGGTAAAAATATCTTAAGAGGAGATAGTTATGAGTCAAAAATGGCAGTTTTCAGCTATTCCATGTATAGAAGAATCTACATTTAATAAGATATTAGAAAGATTCTACAACTTTGGAATATCTGGATTAGTAAGAGAAAATATACAAAACTTACTAGCTGTTAAAATATCTAACTTAGATGAACAAGTTATAATTATAATAAAATAAAAAATTACGCAAAGAATGAAGAAATTTAAGTAATATTTGATAACTAGATACATATTGATTACAAAAACTTTTATACAAGTATAGTATAATTATAAATAAATTAAGATAATTCAGTTGTAAATAGATATCTTTAAATAGGTGGTGGATTTAGGTGATTATGGAATTTATAAAAAATATAAGTGAAAATGAGGAAGTAAAATTTTTTTATAAAGACAAAACTATAAAATTAGGGCAATATGAAGAGGAAAAAATAAAGGTCTTTGAAGATGTTACAAATAATAAAGATAAATTAAATACAATGATTTATGTTGGAGATTATACAATGAATATAATATTATTAATAAGTCTTGCAATTAAATCATTTCTAAAAAATGTAACTAATAAGGATAACCATGTAATTAAACAGTTAAATATAGGCGACAAAGTGTTTGTTAATGGAAAAGTTGGAGAATATAAAGGCATTTCAGATATGGAAACTTATGGAAAAGGAATGCAGATTGAATTTAACGATAGATCGAAATCAACAATATTAGAAGATTTTTCATATAGAGTTCTTATTTATAACGGAGATGCACAGCTAAGTAAAATGACAACTAGAATGAGCACAAAAGAATTCATAACTAAAGATATAATTTCAACGTTATTATACGAAGAGAATAGTAAAGATAAAATAAAAGAATTTGTAGGAACAATAATTCAATCTAACATTATAGTTATACCTAATAAAGAATTTTTAGAAAATATATTAAAGGAAATTACGATAGAATTTAATGATAAAAGATATTCTTTTACAGAAATTTTTCCTTGTTCTTATATTACAAGTGGACAAAATATTATAACATTGCAAGGGAATTACGCTAAACAGGAACCTTTATTGTATTTTACAACTAGTATATCAATAGCATATGAATTTGTTAGAGTCAACAAAAATATAGAGAAAGTATTTATACTAGATGGAAAACAAATAGAAAAAGAATATAGTGATATGGAGAATATTGTATCTAGAAAGAGTGTAAAACAAGTAAATATTATATGTGACAATACAAATATATTGTATTTAAGTAATTTAATACAGCAAAAAGATATTAAAAACAATAATAACAATATTTACTTTTGGTCGGAAAATGTGTTGTTAAATTTACCATTACAAGATTACTTTAATGATAATAATGAATTTTTAATAAATCAAAAGGAAAGAGTAAATAATTATTTAGAAAAAATGTATGAGATAGAAGAAATTAGTAATGAGAATATATCAAATCTAATAACTGAAACTAAAATATGCTTATCTAAAATATTAAAATCAGATTTAGAAGAAGTATACAAAAACATATTCTTAATAAATGGATTTGGATTAATAAATACACTAGAAACTACACCATTTCCTATTGAACTATTAGAACAAAATGCTGAAAAATTAGGAATTAGATTAACATTGCCAAATGTATGTTTAGAAAATTTAAAAAATATAACAAATGAAATTTTTGCTGATCATAATATTGAAAGATATATAGATATGGTTATAGACAATATAGATATTATCATTAAAAACATGTATAAAAAGAACTATAAATGGGATAGATTGTTAGGAATAATGAATAAGTATAGATATAGCAAATATTATAAAAAAAATAATAATAATATAGGAAATGCTGTAGTTATAGTAAAGAAACAATATGAAGCTATTATATTAGAGAGATATTTTAAAGATTGTGGTATTAATGTAGATGTAGTATCTATTGATAAATATAATATAAATAATTCATATAGTGAAGTATATATACTGGGATACTATAATTTTTATAAAAAAGATATAATTAATGATAATAATTTAATCAATGTAAAATTTTTAGTATATAAAAGTGAACTAAAAAAAATAAAGAAAATAATACATAAAATTAATTATTTAAAAAAGATATTAGAAGAAAATAATAAGATTTATAACTTATTGGATATGGAATGCTTTGAAAATATTAATAATGATGTATTAAATGAAGTAAGTGTAGATGAAGATAATATCGTAGAAAATGATTTGAGAGATATAAAAGAGCTTGAAGAGTATATAGAGTACAATAGATTTAATATAGATTTTCATAAAATATCTTATAGTAATCAAAGTGATGTGAGATCTATGGTTAATATAGAAAAGATAGTAGTGTCAGATGATAATGAGTATGCATTATTAACTAAACAATATAATGCAAATGCTATAGATTTAGAAGAGAAAAAAATAAGAAAGAAAAAAGTAAAAGATATAAAAGAAGGCGATATGTTACTATTTCTAAATGAGTATTTGGATGAAGAAAGTCATATAGTAATTAATATAATTGAAGAATTAATTAGAAATGGATACCTTGAAACCATACTACAATCAGATGACAGTAAATCTATAAAAGAAAAGTATGAATTAACAAAATACTGGAAATCTAAGTTAGATTCATATAGAGAAGACAATCAACTAACATATATAGAATTATCAAATAAATTTAAAAACTTTGATGAAAAAGTACATCATGTTACTATAGCAAATTGGATTAATAATAGAAGGATAATAGGTCCAAGAGATAAAAGCATGTATATTGCAATAAGCAAGTTGATTAATGATGATTATATGAAAAATAATATAGATGAAATATATAAGGCATCAAAAGATATAAGAAGGCTACATACAAAAATAAAAAATAACATGGATAAAATAATAGTAAGTAATTATTTTGACAATAAAATTAAGGTAAAAGATCCAATTACAAAAGTTATAGCTGATACAATAGGAGATACAAATCAATATATATCAACTATTCAAGTAGGTAAAGTTATAGAATCTAATAAAGAAGTGCCAGCATATATATCAAACAAATTATTAGATATAGAGAATATTTATTAAATAAGGGAGTAATTTATGAACTGTGTTGAAACTAGAGAAAAAATACTAGATGAAGTTAAACGAGAATTATTAGGGCCGGGCTCAGAAGATATTTGTAAAAACATAGAAGAAGAAATAATAACAGACAATCCTATTCAGAGGTACTCTGTAGGAATACTCTATCCCCAAAAAAATATTGTTGATGAAGCTAAAGGTGATGATTTTGATAAGGATACCTTAGATGAAGAAGTTATAGAGGATGATAATAAAAATACTACGATTAATAACACTATAGATTCAGAAGTCATTAAAGCTTATGAAGATAATGAAGATAATGACTTAGATCAAGAAATTAGTATGGCAAATCAATATTTGCCATCAGCAATGGGAATGACTTTTTTTGTAAAAGATAAAGACAATATAAATAAATTAAAATTAAATATAAGCTATGCTACTTATAAATGCACTAAAATATCTGACTGTCACGTAAAATATAAAGGAGAAGATTTTTTTACAGAGACTGAAATAGAAAGGTATATAGAAAGACAAGGAGAGTATATTTACTTAAGAGAAAAACTTACAAAATCTCAAATAAGGGAGTTAGTAAGTAGAGAATGTTTAAGTGAAAATAGTAAAGCAAAATTTGTCTTATATAAGTTAGCTAGTCAATGTCATGATAGTAGGAGTAATTCAGGAGGGTATATAAGACAGCCAATAGAAATTAAAGATATAGAGTTTCTTGATATAGATAAAGAATATATAAATGTATGTCCTATACAGTTAGAAAACGATAATTTATCCATTAGTATATCTACAAGAAAGTATGACAATAAATTAAAAAGCATTACTGTAATGTTTATTAATAATAATGATGGACAAGCTAGTATTTCGAATACAATATTTCAACCTACAATAGAGATATTACCTATAGAGAATAAAGGGTTAGAATTTATTGATATATTTTCAGCAAGTCAAAGCTATTCATCTGCAAATAGAAAAGATAAAGAGGAATTATCCTTAGATCTTTTATATAGAAATAAAAAAACTTATGCAACAGGTCATGGAGTATCTGCGGATCAAGAAATTGATGAAACTGGGAAATTAAAAAGGCTTTACACTAATTTTATACCTACTTATGAGGTAGCTAAGTTAGATTTTAATATAGAAGAATTATCAGATGTTTCTCAGAAGTTATTATCAATGAAAAATTTATCTGATATATCAAATTTGAGTAAAAATAAGCAAATAGAATTACTTAATAGGTTCAAAGAAGTATATAAAGATTGGATAAAAAAATTAGAAAGTGAATCTGAACACTTAAATGATATATTTAAATCTGTTTCTCAAAAACACATAGAAGAATGTTATTGTGTAGCAAAAAGAATGGAAGAGGGTATTGAGTTAATAAATAATAATAAGGATGTATATGATGCATTTACACTTATGAATAGAGCCTTACTTATGCAAAGAGCTCATTCGAAAGTAGGAGAAAGGTTACCGGATAGTGGTGAATTAAAAAATATTAACTATAACGAAGAAGAGTCATCATGGAGACCATTTCAGTTAGCTTATATACTAATGTGTATATCTTCTGTTGAAAACCCTAAGTCACAATATAGAGATATAGTAGATCTTATATGGGTACCTACCGGTGGAGGAAAAACAGAAGCATACTTAGGTCTATCGGCATTTACAATATTCTTAAGAAGATTAAGAAATCCTGTAAATGGATATGGAACAACTATAATAATGAGATATACATTAAGACTATTAGCAGCACAACAATTTATACGTGCAAGTATTATGATATGTGCTTGTGAAGTAATAAGGCGAGAAAACATAGATAAACTAGGGAAAGAAGAAATTTCTATAGGTTTGTGGATAGGTAGTGCACAAACTCCAAATACAATAAATGATGCACAATATGAACTTAATGGTCTTAAGAGAACTACTAGGTCAGAAGGCGAATTAAATAGGCAGAAAGCAGAACATAATAAATTTCAAGTACTAAAGTGTCCGTGGTGTGGAACAAAAATGGAAAAAGTATATGAAAAGAATAAAGAAAGTGGAGACTGGGGATATAGACATAATAAAAAAGATAAGTGTTTTGAAATATTTTGTCCTGAACAAGATTGTGATTTTGAGTTAAAGCTTCCAATAAAAGTAGTAGATGAAGATATTTATAAAAATCCACCAACATTATTATTTGCTACTGTTGATAAATTTGCAATGATGACATGGAAGAGTGAAGTATCAAGACTATTTGCATTAGATAAGGGTAACGATAATTTATCGCCAGAACTTATTATACAAGATGAATTACATTTAATATCAGGGCCATTAGGTACAATGGTTGGTTTATATGAAACAGTAATAGATGCAATGTGTAGTGAAAAAGGAATAAAGCCTAAAATAATTGCTTCAACAGCAACAATTAGAAGGGCAGCAGAGCAAGTAAAAGGACTTTATAATAGAGATGTTAAGCAATTTCCACCTCCAGGGCTTTGCGCAGATGATTCATTTTTTGTTAAAAATACTCCTGTTGAAAAAGAGCCAGGGAGATTATATGTAGGAATTATGCCTTCGGGAAAAACACAAACTACAGTTGAAGTAAGGTTAATGAGCGGAATTCTTCAAAGGATAAATATGATTGATAATATAGATGATAAGATTAAAGATAGATATTGGACACTAGTAGCATATTTTAATAGTATAAGAGAATTAGGAAAATGTACAACATTGGTAAGTGATGATATAGCAGACAATATGAGCAGAGTTTGTAGAAGGATATCAGCAAAAAGAAATTTAAGATTTTTATATAAGCAAAAGGAATTAACAAGTAGACTAAGTGCAACAGAAATAAACAATACATTAAATGATTTGGATGTGGAGTATCTTAAAACAAATGATACCTATACATATCCTATAGATGTATTATTAGCAACAAATATGATATCGGTTGGAGTTGATGTTGAAAGATTAAACTGCATGGTTGTTGTAGGTCAGCCAAAGTTAACATCGGAATATATACAGGCATCTAGTAGAGTTGGGAGACATGACCCTGGAATAGTATTTACATTATATAACTCATCAAAAACAAGAGATAGATCTCATTATGAACAATTTTATAAATATCATCAATCATTTTATAAATTTGTTGAACCTACAAGTGTAACACCTTTTTCAGAACCGGCTAGAGAAAGAGGGCTACATGCAATTTTTATAAGTATGGTAAGACATATATTAGGTTTACAGAAGGAAGAACTTGCTAGCAATTTTAGTCTTGATATTAATCTTGATAAAATAAAAAATAATATATTAGAAAGAGCCAAAAGTATATCTAATACAGATGAGTATGATATAGAAGAAGAGTTGTTAGATGAGTTGGAAAAAATAACAATTTGGTGGGATGAAAAAGTTAAATCACTTCAAAATGATGAATTACTACAGTATTCTAAAGAATCTGCTAAAAATAAATTAATTATACCGTTTGATAAAAACATTAAAACTAATGAAAAACAGACTTTACAGTCTATGAGAAATGTAGATAAACAATGTAAAGTTGAAATAATAACATTATAGGAGATTTAATATGGATGTAAAGAAAAGAATTGGTTTAAATGAACGTAGTCACAGTTTAAGAATAAACCAAGTTACAAGTGTATTTGGACCAGGGGCAATGGTGGATTTCATAGATCAAACTCTTATGGTAGCATCTCCAAATTACTGGAGAAATTATACAACTATAAATGATGAAAGATTACAAAAAAGTTTGCAAGTTAGAGAATTGAGAATGCCTCCAACAACAGAAACAGGTGCAGCTATACCATTAGTAAGATTTCCTCAGTGGTACTTTTGTCCTAAGTGTAGAAAATTTAAATCTATAAATGAATGGGAGCAAAGATATAAAGATGCAAAAAAAGGGGAAGAAATGAAGACTCCTAGATGTTTAAATTGTAATAAAAAGTTAGTACCGGCAGGTATAATTACTATCTGTAAGAATGGTCATATAAATGATTTCCCATGGGTAGAATGGGTACATATTAAGAATCAAAGTGGAGAACGAAGTGTTTGCAGTTCTCCAGATATAGAAATAAAGACATCAAGTAGTGGATTGGGGCTTGAAGGAATCAGAGTAAGTTGCAAAAATTGTGGAGCAACAACAACTATGAAAGGAGCATTTGGAGGAAGTAATAATGATGATAATAAATCAAATAATCCATTTGAAAAAATAGAATTAATACATAAAGATGATGAGAGTAAGCGTGAGAAAATAAGAGAAATGTTTATGTGTAAAGGTTACACATATTGGAGTGGAAAAAAAGAAAAGTGTGGAGAGTATCCAATAACAGTTCAAAGAGGAGCTCTAAATGTATATTTTCCAAAGGTAGAAAGTTCTATAATAATACCTCCATATTCAGATTCAGTTAATTGTATAATAGAGAAAAGTAGAGAATACGTGTATTTTATGGAGTCTTATAGTAAAGCTATTAAACGTAATAAGCTACAAAAATTTATTGAAGATGAATTTGAATATTTAGTAGAAGATATCTCTAAAGATACTAATATAGATATTAATATAGTAAGAGAAATATTGAGTAGAAAAATAAATATTAATGATGAAGAAGAAGTTATCACAAAAAATAAATATAGATTAGATGAATATGAAGCATTAAAAGGAAATATAAGTGAAGAAGCTAAGAACACTAATGACTTTAAGATAGAAGAACAAAATATAGAAGAATATAATTGTAATAATCTTAGTAAAGTAGTCCTTGTTAAAAAATTAAGAGAAGTTAGAGCTTTGGTAGGATTTAGTAGAGTTAATCCACCGGATAATAATATATTTGGAGATATAGAAGATGGGCTTGCAGGTCAAAGTAAACTTGTTACTATAAAAGGAGAAGATAATTTTTATCCGGCATATGAATCTAGAGGAGAAGGCATATTTATTGAATTAGATGATTGTAAGATAAATGAGTGGATAAATAATAATTTAGAAATTGAAAAAAGAGCTAATATTATTAATTCTAGGTACAACGAAGAAGTAAGAAGAAGACAAGGTATAGAAAGATATATAAGTCCTAAATTTATATTACTTCATACATTAGCACACTTATTAATTAGAGAACTAAGTTTTGAATGTGGCTATTCAACTGCATCATTATGTGAACGTATATATTGTGATAATTCACAAGGAGAAAAACCTATGTCTGGAATATTAATATATACATCAAGTGGAGATTCAGAAGGAACATTAGGTGGACTTGTAAGGCAAGGAAAAGCAGATACTTTACCTAAAATAATTAATAGTGCACTAGAACGAGCTAGATGGTGTTCTAATGATCCGGTTTGTATTGAAAGTAAAGGTCAGGGACGTAATTCATTGAACTTAGCAGCTTGTCACTCATGTATCTTATTACCAGAAACGAGTTGTGAAGAATTTAATCTTTTACTGGATAGAGCTATACTTATAGGAGATTTAGATGATAGAAGTATTGGATTTTTTAGTGAATATTAATGAAAATAAAAAACTCTAAAGTTATAATTATTATAATTTTAGAGTTTTTTATTATTTATACAATTTGAATCATAAAAATTTAAAATATCTATAATATTGTGAGCGATTCTTTCTATAACTGTAACGGTAACACAATTACCGATTTGTTTATATTTATGGCTATCAGCATAAGGTATCAGTTTTCCGTTTTTATCCATTCTATATTTAGGAAATGTATATTTAAAAGAACTATTTTTAGTATTAAAACCTTGGAATAATAAGCATTCTTCAGGAGTTAATTTTCGGATATCATAATTATCTAATATAAGAGGAACATTATGACCGCCAGTCCCCATATTAGCAGTAAGAGTCGGACATACATTATTTTTATTCTCGCGTATGTATTGACCTCTTCTGATTTGGTATAGGGTATTTTGTTTAGTAATTTCTAACTTTAAATTATTATAATATTTTGTTTTATTGTAATAGTATTTTTCATCTTTTTTATCATTAAAATCTATTAAATCAGATATTGTATTCGTAAGTTGTATTGGATCAGGGAAATTAAATTTATCGCAAAGTTCTTTTTTATTAAAACCAACAATAAAAATTCGCTCTCTATTTTGAGGGATATTTCCATGAGTTGTAGAGTTAAGGATTTCTGATTTAATATGATAACCTAAATACTCTAATTGTTCTTTAATAACTTTAAATGTAAAACCATTATCATGAGTTTTTAAATTTTTAACATTTTCTAATAAAAATGCTTTAGGTTTTTTTGACTTTATTATTTTTAATATATCAAAAAATAAATTTCCACGCTCATCTTCAAATCCTTTTCTTTTTCCAGATATAGAAAATGATTGACAAGGAAAACCTGCTGTTAAAATATCAAAATCAGGTATTATAGAATTTATTCTTCTTAAGTTATCGTGAAGATTTTCTCCAATTTTAGTTTTTGTTATACCACATATATCACCCTCAACAAGGTATTGTCCTCCATTAAAGTTATGTCTATAGGTATCGCATGCATATTTATCTTTTTCATTTGCCCATACAATTTTACATCCATTATTTTTAAATCCAAGACAAATGCCACCTATACCAGCGAATAGGCTTGCAACTTTGTAAGTTTTACTACTCATTAAAACCCTCCATATTAATGTATTAAAATAATATTTTAACATATACTTGATGAAATTTCACTAATGAAAATTTGTATAATATTGATATGTGCTTTGAAGTATATTCCAGTACATTTGATATAGTAATATATGAGTATAAGACAGAATTATATAAATTAGTTTGCAAGGCAGAATTTAACAACCATATATTAAAATATTAATTTAAGTTTAAAATTGCATTATAATAAAGAATTTTAATTTATACTATATACTAGAATTGCGAAAAATAATTAAAGTAGAAAGTTAGATCTTTTCAAAGGTTGAAATATGTAGTATAATATAAGAATGTTAAAAACGAAAGAAAAAACTCATACAAAGGAGGCAGAAAAATGATAAGAGTATGTGAACTATTCGCCGGAGTTGGTGGATTTAGATGCGGTCTTGAAAAGTCATCAAAAGAAGATTATAAATTTGTATGGGCAAATCAATGGGAACCGGGGAAAAAAACACAACATGCTTACGATTGTTATGTAAGTCATTTTGGAAAAGAAAATCATATTAATATAGATATAGCAGAAGTAGATAAAAATGAAATACCAGATCATGATTTATTGGTTGGAGGATTTCCATGCCAAGACTACTCAGTTGCAAGAACAGGAGCCAAAGGAATACAAGGTGTTAAGGGGGTTTTATGGTGGCAAATAAGAGAAATACTAAAAGCAAAGCAACCTAGATTTGTATTACTTGAAAATGTAGATAGATTACTAAAATCTCCTTCTAAACAGAGAGGTAGAGATTTTGGGGTTATGCTTGCGTGTTTAAATGATTTAGGATATTCAGTTGAATGGAGAGTAATAAATGCAGCTGAATATGGATTTGGGCAAAGAAGAAGAAGGGTATTTATTTTTGCATTTAGAAATGATACAAGTTATGCAAATAAAGTAGATAAAATAAATCTTAGAGATTGGTTACACAAAGATGGATTTTTTGTTCAACAATTTCCAATAGAATCAGCTAATTTATCAGATGAAAATGGACAAATGAGTCTTATAATAGAAAGTAAAAAAGTTGATAGTGAAGAACTTGTAATGGAATATGAAGATATAGTAGATGTTTCTGATACTTTTAAAATGGAATTTAGAAACTCAGGGATTATGACTCAGGGCAAAATTTATACTGAACAAACTACACCGTTATTTGATGGTAAAATTACTTTATTAAAAGATTTACTTGAAACAGATGTAGATGAAAAATTTTATTTAGACGGTGACGAAGAAAAACTTGAAAAATGGAAGTATCTAAAAGGTGCAAAGAAGATTGAAAGAACTAGTAAGACTGGTCACAAATATGTTTTCAGTGAAGGTCCTTTATCATTCCCAGATCCAATTGATAGACCTGCAAGAACGATGCTTACAAGTGAGTCATCAGTAAATAGAAGTAGTCATGTAGTAGAAGATCCACAAACAGGAAGACTAAGATTAATAACTCCTGTTGAAGCAGAAAAAATAAATGGTTTCCCTCCTAACTGGACTAATTCTGGAATGCCACAGAAGTTTAGATATTTCTGTATGGGTAATGCTTTAGTTGTTGGATTAGTCACTAAGATGGGTGATTCTATAAAAGAGATAGTAAATAATGAAAATAGCAATTTAGTTAATGATGAAGTTGTTATAACTAAATAAATTTATATTAAGTGTATAATTATTAAATTATACACTTTTTATATATATATAATTAAGAATAGTTAATAAATTGATATTTTACTTAATTTATAAGATATATTATAAAATTAAAAATGTTTGAAGTAAACATGCAAGAATATGATGTAAAAGTAATACATATTATAAATTAGGTTATAACAACATACTAAACAAATGAGAATGTGATTTATATGAATATGGAATTTATAATAATTCTAGTAGTAGCGGTATACTACATTGTAAAGATTATCGAATGTATACTAGATATTATTGATAAATATAGATATTATATATAAAAGAAACTATTATTATTTGGGGGAATTTTATGAATTAATTAGCTGATTAAAAAGAATAGGCTGCAAAGCCTATTTTTTTGTTAAAAAATAGCATAATTTACTTAAATATATTATTGGATTATAATATTATTAAAGTTATTTAATGGGGGAACTTAAGTTGAATTATAATGAAAAATCTATAGATTCAATCATGGAATATGCACATGGATTGATAGGTAAATCTTTTGGAGAAATAGATGTTAAAAATGAAAGACTGGGGGAGAACAAAGGAAAAGGTAATCTAGGTCAAATAATAGAGGAAAGTTACTTTGGGTATGAAATAAATTCTAGAGCTGAGGCTGACTTTTCTCATGTAGGTGTTGAATTGAAAGTAACACCTTTTAAAGTAAATAAAAATAAGACCATATCAGCTAAGGAAAGATTGGTTTTAAATATTATAAATTATATGGAAGAATACCAAAAAGACTTTTATGAAAGTTCTTTTTGGAGTAAAAATAATAAACTTTTACTAGTGTTTTATCAATGGAAAAAAGAGTTAGATAAAAAAGATTATATAGTGAAAGATATAATGCTACACGAATTTTCTGAGGAGGATTTAGTTGTTATAAGAGATGACTGGTCAACTATAATAAATAAAATAAAAGAAGGTAAAGCTCATGAGTTGTCAGAAGGTGATACAAACTATTTAGCAGCTTGTCCTAAAGGGGCCAATAAGAGTTCGGTTAGGAAACAACCTTTTTCTGATGAATTAGCAATGCAAAGAGCGTTCTCTTTAAAATCATCATATATGACTTCTTTAATTAGAAAAAGGTTAGGAATTGAAGATGATAAAGTTGTTAGTATCTTAAAGGGTACTAAAATGACAATAGAGCAATTACTAGAAAGTAGATTTAAAGTATTTTATGGCAAAAGTGTAGATGAAATAAGTGAAGATTTGGGGATAGATCTTTATAATGGAAAAAGTAAATTAGCTAAAAATTATGTTCAAATGCTTATTAGTAGAATACTTGGTTTAACAACTAATGATTTAAGTAAAATAGATGAGTTTGCTAAAGCTAATATTAAATTTAAAACTATAAGAATTGAAAAGAATGGAAAGATTAAAGAGCATATGTCTTTTCCTACATTTAAGTATAAAGAGATTATAGAAGAAGAGTGGCATAATTCTAGCTTAAGAAATTTATTTGAAGAACAAAAATATTTATTTGTTGTATTTAGATATGATGAGAATGATGTACTTAGATTGGATAAAATTAAATTATGGAATATGCCAGTAAGTATACTAGATGGTGAAGTTAAATATACTTGGGAAGAAACTATTAGAGTTATTAAAGCAGGTGTAAAGATAGAATATAAAGGTAGTAGGGCATTTGATAATCTTCCTGGGCCAACGTTTAATGGAGTATGCCATACTAGACCACATGCTACAGACAGTTCAGATACATATGATTTACCTGATGGTAGAAAGTTAACTAAGAAGTGCTTTTGGTTAGATAGAGAATTTATATTAAAGGCTATAGAAGATAAAATCTAAACTGGGAGAAAATTATGCAAAAACTAATTTCATTTTATAAGTGCAAGAACATTGAAAATCAATTAACAATAGTTATGAGAGAAATATTAATAAATAACTTAACAGATGTAGTTATTTATATTCCTGAAATACAAGATACATCATACATATTAAATTATTTGCATAAAAGAAATTTTTTATTTTCTTACGGTATTGAAAAAAATAATTTACCAATATTACATATTGGAAATAACGCAAAATGTAGTAATGTGAAGAATGAGTTTTATGTTATGTTTGAAGAGTTTACTAATAAAGAAACTATAATTGAGTCAATTAAACATAAGAGTATTTATAATAAATATATTCTATTTAATTCTATTTCAGATGATATTTTAAATAAAATAAAAGTCTATGATTTTGAAATTAAAGACTATTTAGGGAAAATAGTAAATATAATCAATGAAAATAGTGGGGATAATGGAAAGAAAGAGAAGAATAAAATTAAACCTATATTACATCTTGTAGATAAGGATATAAGAAATAAATTTTTAAATTCATTTCTTATTGCTGAAAGTGAAGTTGATATAATAAGTCCATGGATGAATAGTCATGTTGTAGATGATGACCTTATGGACTTGATGGAATCGTTACTAATAAAGGGTATAAAATTAAAAATTATTTATGGAATAGGTGATGACACTGATAAGCGAAATCAAAAATCAAATGAAGTAGCTTATGAGTTAAAAAGTAGATTTAGAGAATACGGAGATTTATTTAAAATTAAAAAATCTAATATTCATTACAAATTGTTGTTATGTGATGAAAAATTTGCTATATTAGGAAGCTTTAATTTTTTATCGTTTAAAGGTGAGTATAATGGAAATGATGATAGAGGAGAAGGTGCAGAACTAATAATAGACAAAGAAAATATTAGAAATAAAAGAGAATTTTATTTTAATTTCTAAGTGAGGGAGATAAATATGAAATATGATATAGAAGAAGTAAAACACTCGCTACTTTTATTTTATAATACACAAATACCATCAGATGAAATAAGAAATATTAATTACTTACTTCAAAAGGGAAAGAAAGTAATTTTATTTTTAAATAAAGGTGTAGAATCTAGCAGCATAAATTATATACAGTCAATAGATGAATTTAAGAAGTTTTATTTCTTTCAAATATACAAATCAAGTAGAAAAATAAATTGCAATAATTTCTATATTATAGATGGAAATGGAATCGACAAAATAGAGGATATACTAGAAGATTTTGAGAGATTTAACTTTGAGCAATATAAGGTTGAGCATCAAAATAAGGATACTAATATAGTAATAGAAGCAGGTGCCGGTACAGGTAAAACTACAGTAATGATAGACAGAATTATGTACTTACTACATATAGACGATAATTTAAGTTTAAATGAAATAGAAATGATTACCTTTACAAAAGATGCTACTTTAAATATGAGGCATAAGTTACAAAAGATGTTGCTTATGAAATATAAACTAACTAGAAATGATATATATCTAAAATATTTAGAGCAAGAAAGTGAGATGAAAATCCAAACTATACATTCTTTTGCAAAGTATTTAATTTCTAGATTAGGAGCCATCTTGGGGTATGGTACAAATGTGAAAATAAAAAGTTATAAATATGATAGAGAAGAACTAATTTTGGATGTATTAGATGAGTATATAGATGACGGTAATAGAGATGTAAGAGATACGTTAAAGTTAAAATTACATGAGTTTGTAAAAATTATTGATTTATTTTGGAATAAACTAGAAAATCAAGGAATAACGTATGATGAAATACAAGTACTTGATTGGGGAGATGAAATTGATGATGACAGTAAAACTATACATGACATCTTAAAGAATATATTTGTATCTTTAGAACAAAGAATGATCGAATTAAAGAAGAAAAATAATGCAGTTTCATTGAGTGATATTACAAGAGAAATAGATCATATTATAAATGATGAAAAGTCAAAGTTCCTATCTGGGAAAATAGACAATATAAAATACTTATTTGTTGATGAATTTCAAGATACAGATAACAGCCAGATTAATTTAATTAAATGGTTATATGAAAATCTAGATTTGAAATTATTTGTTGTTGGAGATATAAAGCAGAGTATATATAGATTTAGAGGCGCTACTTATACAGCATTTCAAGTATTAAAAAAATCTATTACAGATATTGAAACAATACCACTAGTTAAAAACTATAGAACTTCTCACTCAATACTTAATAAATTAGATAAATATTTTAGTAAATGGAATTCAAGTGACTTATTAGTATACTCTAAAAATGACAAGCTGGTACCTATGGAAACCATAAATGGACAATTTATTATTAAAGAAACAAAAGAGGATAACATAAAGAATGTTACGCTTGAAGTATTTAACGAGTATACAGAAAAATTAAAACATAAAAACAATGATGATGATCTAAATAATAAAATAGTTGCACTTGTTAGAACTAATTATCAAGCACAAAACATTAAAGAATGGTGTGATGAGGCTGGAATTCTATGTTATGTTGAAGTAGGTGGAACATTTTTTATAAGTGAAGCTGTTAAAGATATTATTTCATTAGTATCATCATATTTATTTCAAAATGAACCTAAATATAAGATTAATTTGATTAATTCTCCATATACAAAGCATAGGTTTGATTTTAATTGGGATATTTTATTGCAAGCTAATGGTGATAAGAATAAAATTAATTTAATTATAGATGGATTTTTAGATAGATATGAAGATGAAGAGAATACATATACAAAATATAAGCAATTGTTTAAAACAAAGCCTGTAATACAAGTAATAAAACAAATAATAGATGATTCGGATGTAATAAACACTTTTTATAATCATAAAAGATATGAACTTGCTTTTACAGGGAATTATGATGAAGAATATATTGATGAAAGGGCAAAACTTGAGGCAAAACAATATTATAAAAATTTAAATAAATTATTAGAACTTATAAAGAATAACTTTAGTGATGAATTTTGTTCTTTGTATAAAATGTATGAGTATTTGATTTTGAATCTAAATACAAATAGGGAAGAAGATGAAGAGGAACTTAATTTAGATGAAATTGAAAATGTTATATATTGTATGACAGTTCATAAGTCTAAGGGGTTAGAATTTAATACTGTTGTATTACCATTTATGAATAAGAAGTTTAGTAGTAATAATAGTCTAGAAATTTTAGTAGATAATACGAATGAAAATAAGTTAAAAGTTGGATGGAATATACCATTTGGTGAAGGTAATGACAGATATATAAATTCATATAGTAATAGATACCATAAATTTGAACTGCGATCATCAGAAAAGGATGAAGTTGCAAAAGAAGAAACTAGATTATTATATGTGGCAATGACAAGAGCTATAAAAAATTTAATTTGCATAAAAGTAAAGAAGAAGAGTACATGGTCAGACTTAGTATAGAAAGGATACGTTATGAATACTAAAATAATAAATTATACAGATATTACTAAGATAGATAGAATAAGTGAATTTAATATTATTAAAGATACTTTACATATTTGTGCAGCGTCATCCACAACTAAGGCTATGTATAAGTGTTATGGTAATAAGATGAATGCTCCTATTTTATCTGTGGGTAACATAACGAAATCCCTAGTAGATGAATGGGAAAGTAGTGTAGTAAAGTTAAGTCAGTATACTAATTTAACAAGAATAATAAAAGAATTAGTAGAGGTATATAAGGAAACTAAATCAAACTATGAAGAGTATAATGAATTACTTAGAGGGTTTAGAAGAAATCAAAAGGAAGTTTTGAATTCAATTAGGAGTTTAGTTGAATGTAATATATATCCTCATGAATTTAATTGTGAAACAATTGAGGATGAGGTATTTAAAGATATATGGAATGGAATGGAAACAGATGGAAGGGACCAATCTATTTTAGCATTTAGAAATGAGTTTTATTCTAACTTAAATAGGAAAGATAAATTTGAAAAAAAATTTAAAAAAGCTTTAACATATGCCCAAGAAAAAGAAAAGGTCAATATTGAAAAATATAATATTAAAGATATAAAACGAATACCTAATAAGATAGTGCTACATGGTTTCTACTATATAAGACCAATACAAGATAGGATGATAAAACTAATAGAAGATTTAGGCATCGAAATTATTTATTTAAATTGGTATGATAATAAATATCCTAAAATATTTGAAATATGGGACAAGACTTTTGATGAAAAGTTTGGATATCCAAATTTTTCAGAAAGAATTTATAAAGATAATAAAATAAATTACAGATGGTGTGATTTGTTTGCAGGTATTTATGAGGGAAATATATCAGATGATGACGTAAAGGAAATAGATAAATCTACGTTGGACATAAAGTCTTATGATAATATTATGACATTTTTAAATGATTATAATGAAATAGAAAATTATTTCTCACCAGTATCCAACGATATTAATAATTTATTTAAAGATTATTATCCAGAAAGATATAATAGTAGACATTTACTTTCATATCCTATAGGTCAATTTTTATATCAATTACATCTTATGTGGGATGATAACGAATCACAAATTATTTTAGATTTTAATAGTATAGAAGAATATTTTTCATCAGGATGGCTAAGCATTAAGAAAGATGGAAAGACAATAAATGCAAGGGATTATACTTATGATTTATATTGTATAAAAGAATATTTTAATAATTGTAGGACTATTGATGAATGGAAGGATAGATTAGTCTTACTAAAGTATATAAAAGATAATATAGTAAGTAATATGGACTCAGATTGCGATAAGTTAAATATAAATTATAGATTTCATAAAATGGCAAGTAATCCATTCTTAAATTTTTCATTTTTTAGTATTGATGAAAATCGTTTAGATGATATATCAAATTTTATAAATAAAATAATAGACATAGGTATTAATCTATTTAATGAGGATAAGGAAACTAATTTAGAAAAATATTTTAAAAAACTCGATAAAGTTATAGAAAGTAATGATTTTTCTTTAGTTGACAAAGTAGAACAAGATATAGTAAATGAAATACGAAATAAACTTTCATATAAATTGCCATATGAAGTAAATTGTTTTCCAGAAGATATAGCAGAAGGATTAATATTATTTTTAGGTGGAAAATTTGAAGAAGATGAAAATGACAAAAAAGAAAGTGATAAATCTCAGATAGTTGAACCTTTAGAAAAAATAGAAAGTTCATATATGTTATGTGATGAAGGCGAAACTATTCACATATGCCAAGTAAGTGAACATGATATTCCAGGAGGAAAGATGAGTTATTCATGGCCATTAAATAAGTATAACCTTGGTAGACTTGAACTGAATGATGAAAACAAAAACAGACTATTAAAGAGAATGAAGTTAATAGTTGAAGATAGAAACCTAATAAATAGATATCTTTTCTATTGTGCATTACATAGCGAGAAAAAAATAAAGATTTCGTGGATTAAAAACGTAGATGGAGAAAAATTAGAACAATCTATTTTTATTAAGTTGCTAAAGACTTGGGTAGAAGAGTTAAAATATCAAACAAAAGAAGATGAGGTAATAATAGGCAAGAAAAAGGATTATAAATCTAGAGAAGTTTTAAAAATTGATAGAAGTTATATTGAGTCTATGATAAGTGAATGTAAGACCGAGTTTAGTATTTGTCCTAGGAGATTTTATTATAGCTATATAGTTGATGATATACCAACTTATACAAGTGATTTTCATCATAAGTTTGGATTTACAAGATTAGGGAGTGCAATATCTATATCTTCAAATAAAAGTAGCCATGAGGTATTTAATAATATAAATAATTTATTTCCACAATGGAGAGATGTTGAGAAATTAGAATTAAAAGAAGAAATATGGACGAGTGGAAATAGTTATTATGATGAATATGAGGGAAAGGAATATACAACCACAAGGATGTATACACACTTCTTATATCCTAAGTATAAGGAGTTTAAATGTGATAGTATAGATATTTATGAAACTAAAAATCCAGTCATATTTAATGCAGTACCTGAAAAAGGGGATAAATGTTTATACTGTCAGCATAGTATATATTGTAAAGATGGGATATTGCCTTTAGATAGAGAAGGTGATAAATAATGATTAATATAGATGTTGAATTTTGGAAAAATATTAAGTCATGTTGGCAAAATAACAATGTATTAAACCATTTAAATAAAGAAGTAAAAAATGAAATTAAAAGTACAGTTAAATCTAGAAATCGTAATAGGATAAAAAAAGTTAGTGCAATAGATTTTATAAATGGAGAAGATGAAGAGATATGATTAGTAGTGCGGAAGATAGGGCAAGATTGGATGTAAAATTGACTAAAAATCAAGAAGAATGTATCAATAGTAAAGCAAATAATTTATTGATAAAGGGTATTGCTGGGAGTGGAAAAACTCTAGTTTTACTAAGAAAAGCAGTAAAGCTAAAACGTGAAGCTATAAATAATAAAGAAAATATAAAGATAGGTTTTTTTACATATGCTAATACATTAACTAGATATTCTCAAGATTTAGTAAATGAAATAGAAGACAACAATGGAATGATAAGTGTAAATACATTCCACTCTCATGGATTAAGTATATTAAAAAATATAAATACAACAAGAAAGTTAAATATTATATATGGAAGTTATAAAGATGATATTTTAAAAAACAGTATAAATCAAATGAAAATTGTATATTCAACTAATAAGATACTTAATAAGGAGCTTGATTTTTGGATAGAAGAAATATCTTGGATTAAAGGCAAAAAAATATATGATAAAGATTCATATATAAATACAAGTAGAATAGGCAGAGGAACTTCATATAGACTTACAAAAAAAGACAAGGAAGTAGTTTTTAAGGTGTATGAAGATTATAATAAAAGATTAAGAAAATCTAATAAAATAGATTTTGATGATATTTCAAACTTAATATTAGATAATTTTGAATTTGTACCACGTGATAAAAGGTTTGATTATGTTTTAGTAGATGAAGCTCAAGATTTAAGTTATTGCCAGTTGTTAGTACTTAAAATGCTAGCTAAAAAAAGCATAATAATTGCAGCTGATCATGCACAAAAGATATATAATAATTCATTTACATGGAAAGAACTTGGTATAAATGTACAAGGAAATGCATCTAAATCATTAGGAAAGAATTTTAGGTCTACAAAAGAAATAATGAACTTGGCAAATAGTTTAATTGTTAAGAATGAATCAAATAAGGGAAGAGATACAGATTATGAGTTAGGTAAAGATGTTGATGGAGAAGGTAATAAGCCAATAATTTATAAATGCAATACTATAACCAAGGAAAATGAAATAATGGTTGAATTACTTAAAGAGCTAAATGATGGTGAAACTGTTATAGGTATACCTGTTAGAACAAATTCAAAAGTTAAAAGGTCAGTAATAAAAGCATTGAATGACAATAATTTAGAGTGGGAAGAGGTAAGTAAAGAGAAAGATGTTCCTTGGAGTATACTTACACCTGGAATAAAAGTAGTAACAATGCACTCTGCAAAGGGATTAGAATTTGATGTAGTAATAATTCCTAGGGTTAATGATGGTATGATACCAAAGATAGATGAAAATGAAGATGATGAAGCAATGTTAGAGCAAGAAAGAAGTTTACTATATGTTGCTATGACAAGGGCTAAGGAAGACTTATATTTAATTACATCTAAGGGGTCAAGATTTATTGATGAGATGGACAGAAGGCTATATGAGATGGATAAAATACAATAGCTTTAAGTATAAATTATAGAGTTATTTTAAATAAGATAGCTTATAGTTATAATAAAAGTAGTGTATCGTCAAAAATACACTACTTTTTGCTTTATAAATAATCATTAAAAAGGAGTGTTTAGTACAAACTATTACTAGTCCAAAAATTAATTAAAAATTCTTCCACCACAGAATTTTCCAATTCTTTTATACACATAATATTTGGTAATAATATGAAGTATAAAAGGATGTGCGAGGGTGATAAATTTGAAAGATAAACAAAAGATTATTTTGGATTATATAAAAAATAATAAATCTCAAAGAGAAATTCAAAGAGAAACTGGAATAGCTAGAGATACCATAAGAAAATATATCAAAGAGTATGAGGAAGGGCTTCGCCAAGCAGGTGAAAACCTTACGGAAACAGAAAAAGTGGATTTAATTGATGAAATAACACAGAAACCAAAATATAAATCATCACCTAGGTCAAAAACAGCAGTAACTGAAGAGGTAATTGAAAGGATTAAATACTATCTTAAAGAGAATGAAAATAAACGACTATCAGGGCTTTCTAAACAGCAGATGAAAAAAATAGATATATGTGATGCTCTTAATAAAGAAGGATTTAATATTAGTTATACTTCAGTAACAAATACCATAAATAAGATTGAACATAAGAAACGCGAAGCGTTCATAAAACAAGAATACATTCCTGGTGATATAGCTGAATTTGATTTTGGTACTGTAAAACTATATATTGAGGATAATATTCTTAGAGAATATCAATTAGCCATTTTTACATCAGCATTTGGTAATTATAGATGGGCTAAGCTATTCCCAAAGCAAGATACAGCATGCTTTTTAGAGGCTCATGCATACTTTTTTCAACATATCCACGGTGTATTTAATACAATTGTATATGATAATACAAGGGTGGCTGTAAAAAAATTTTTAGGTCCATCAGAGAAAGAGCCTACTGATGCATTATTAAAATTGTCTATATATTATAAATTTGATTATAGATTTTGTAATGTACGTAGTGGAAATGAAAAAGGTCATGTTGAAAAAAGTGTAGAAGTCGTTAGAAGAAAAGCATTTAGTCAAAAACTAGAGTTTAATTCTTTGGAAGAAGCAAACCTTCATCTAATGAACGTTTTAGATGAAATAAATAATAAATGTCCCTTCGGGAAAAAGAAATCTTCAAAGGAATTATTAGAAGAAGAAAGAAAAAATTTACTTCCAGAGATGCCTTTATATGAAACATCAAAAATACAAGATTGCAGAGTAAATAAGTATTCAACAATCATGATTGACTCTTGTTATTACTCTGTTCCAGACAATTATGTTGGACAACTATTAAGATGTAAGGTTTATACAAACAAAATAATTGTATTTTATAACGAAGAAAAAGTGTGTGAATATACTAAAGTTAATGGAATGAACAAGTGGAAAATTGACATTTCACACTATATTTATACATTATATAGAAAGCCAAAGGCTCTTGTTAGTAGCGCAGCTTTTGAACAGATGGATAAAGTTCTAAAAGATATTTATAACTCTTACTTTAAGAATAAAGATAAAGAATTTATAACAGTTATAGCGTGTGTTGGTAAGTATGGAATTACACCTGTATTTAATGCAATTAAACACATACAAGAAATGTGTCCTACTGATATTAGTGTGGATAAAATAGAATATATATGTTCTTTAAAAGATGATAACAAACTAGTATATTTAGAGGATCGTAGTGATGATATTATGGCTAATTCCATAAATATGCTATCAGAATTTAATGATTTATTATAAAAATAAGGACGTGAAAAAAGTGAGTAATAACTCTTATATAGATGATGTTAAAAAATACGCAGAATCTCTAAAACTCAGTGTTATAAAGACAGATATAAAAGAATCTATTGAAGATGCTTTGTCAAATAATCTTCCTTATGATGAGTTTTTATTCAGATTGTTGCAGAAAGAATATGATATAAGAAAGTATAACTTAATTCAAAGTCGAATAAGGATAGCCAATTTTCCTTGCAAGAAATACCTCGAAGACATTGATATACGAGCACTTCCTAAAGATGCTCAAAATAAATTAAAACATCTAAGTAGCCTAAACTTTATAGAGGAAGGGCAAAATGTTATACTTTCTGGTAATCCTGGAACAGGCAAAACCCACATGGCTATCGCCTTGGGGATGAAAGCCTGTTTAGAAGGATATAAAGTATTTTTTACAACTGTTCCACTTTTTATTACCCAATTAAAGGAATTAAAGTCAACAAAATCCTTAAGGGCTTTTCAAAACAAGCTAATAAAATATGACTTGGTTATTTTAGATGAATTTGGATATATTTCCTCTGATAGAGAGGGAGCGGAGCTGTTGTTTACTAATATATCCTTAAGAACAGGTCTTAAGTCTACAATATTAACAACAAATCTATCTTTTGATAGATGGAATGAAATCTTAGGAGATCCAGTTATGACTGCAGCATTAACCGATAGGTTAACTCATAAATCCTACGTGGTAAATATGAATGGAAATTCTTATAGGTTAAAAGAAACCAAAGAATGGTTAAATAGTATTTCCAATTGATTGTAAATTATACTACTAAAAAAATTATTCATGCTGGGGTGGTAGAATTTTTAATTGTGATTTGGTATGAATTCTAAGTATAAAAAACAAAGGAGATTTAAATTGAATAAATTAAAAGAAGTATTTCAGTTTTTAGATTTATATGGGGGAACTAGCTTTATTGCAGATGCAAACAAAAGTAATTATGACAAAGAAAGATACAATAATATAACTAGTTTGAAAATTACTGCCTATGATGAAGTTTGGAAAAATCTATTCTCACAAATATCACCATATTTAAAAGATAGAGAAAATAAACAAATGTATAAAATACAAAGCTGGCAAAACAGTGGAAATATATCTGATTATTTTTGGATACAGATAAAGGATAAAGAAAAATTAAATTATGCTTCAAGTATATCTATTGTTGCAGAAAAAGAAGGAATATATATAAAGGTTGAGTATCAGTATACAAGTAAGGCTACTGCAAACACAGTAATTAACCATAATAAATATATTTTAAGTTTGAATAAATGGAAAGAAAATTTGTAGATTTGCGAGAATGTCTATAGATTTGTGTAAATAGACTTATTTATTAATTGATATTACTGGAAATTACTTATTCCAGTAATATTTTTTTATTTGATTGGAATACTAATAATGGTATTTTATACATTTTTATTATGTGTCTAATTTAGGACAATATACACTAAATTTACCATTTTCAAAAAAATTTTAGATTGTATATTTTTTAGGAATTCTATCTTCAAATCTAATTGTTAGCTGCGCTAAAGTGGTAGCCCAATTTTGATTTGGAGATGTCCATTTTTCTATGATTTTCATAGTAGAAAGATACAGAGATTTTCTTAGTGACTCATCTGTAGGAAATACAGTTCTAACCTTTGTATATTTTCTTAGCTGTCTATTAAAACCTTCTAGTGAGTTTGTAGTATATATGATTCTTCTAATATCTTCAGAAAAATCGAAAAACGTTGCTAAATTAGGCCAATTATTATACCAAGAATCTATTACAACTGAATACTTGTTATACCATTTATCTTTTAAAATATCTAAATTTGCAAGCGCAGTTTCTTCATTGAATGCTCTATACACATTCTTTAAATCTTTCATAAATTCCTTTTGATCTTTTGATGCTATATATTTTAATGAATTTCTAATTTGATGTACTATGCAAGTTTGTATATTCACATCTGGATATACAGTTTTTATTGCTTCTGGAAGGCCTTTTAAACCATCCATGCAAGCTATTAATATATCATTTAAACCTCTATTTTTTAAATCATTACATACTGATAGCCAGAACTTTGCCCCTTCAGATTCACCTATCCAAATACCTAATATATCTTTTTTTCCTTTCATATCTAAGGCCATACAAATGTATGCAGCTTTAGATACTATTTTATTATCATCTCTTACTTTAAAATGCATAGCATCCATATATACTATAGGATAAATTTCATCAAGTGTTCTACTTTGCCATTCGGCGGCAGCCTCAACAACCTTATCTGTTATCTTAGAAATCATTGAAGGTGATACATCTATACCATATAGCTCTTCCATTTCAGATTGAATATCTCTCACACTCATTCCACAAGCATAAAGACCTATTATCTTTTTATCTAATTCATTACATACTGTTTCATATTTCTTAACAACCTTCGGTTCAAATTCTGATTTTCTATCTCTTGGAACATCTAATCCAATATCACCAAAACTACTACTTATTGTCTTTGAACTATATCCATTTCGATAATTTGTATCATTATTATCAGATCTTTCATATTTCTCTCTACCTAGATGTTCTTCCATTTCAGCCTCTAAAAGTTGTTGCATTACATCCTTGAATAGTTTTTGCATCAATCCATTTTTTCCAACGATGTCTTCCATTGTCTTACATTTTTTCACCTCTGCTTGATAATCAATATCCGGAATAATTATATCTTTCATTTTACAAACCTCCATAAATTTTAATATGAATATTATTCCAAACTTACCAATTTTAAATACTAAAAAAGTGTAGGTAAGTTTGTTTTTACACAAACCTATCTACACTCCCAGATTTGCAAGTACTTTTGACCCACTTTTCAAAATTTTTACGGGTAAAATTGACCCACCTAAACTATATTAATTCTACATTGTATCCTTCGGATTTTAAACGAGTTAAATTAACATAAACTTGTTTTGTAGAATGATTTAATTTAATAAAACTATTTAATTGTATCAACCTATCGGTTAACAATTCCAAAAATATATCATTATTATTTATTGTTGAAAAGCTATCAGAAGCACCTGATAGCTTTCTATTATTTTCTAACTCTTCTAAAGTCATAAAAGTATTATTTGAAGGTTCTTCAACTACTGTCTTAATTAAATACTTTTTAACACTACGATTATAGTAGTACTTATTGCTATTTCGCAAAATAGTTTTAAATACATTGGCACTGACATTATAATTTTCAACTATGTACTTTTCTCCAACTTCGTGTCCATTTTCATTGTAAAATTCGATTACTTTGTCCAACTCATTGATTAAATCTTTCTTACTCATCTACAGTTTCCTCCTTTTCCCTTTACTCTATAACTATCACCTGTTATACTAACTATATGAGAGTGATGAATTAGTCTATCTAAAATTGCTGTAGCAGCAATTTGACTAGTGAAAACTTCATTCCATTGTTTAAATGGTAAATTTGTGGTTATTATAAGGGAGTTTTTTTCGTATCTGTGACGGATAAGTTGAAAAAATAAACTCTCTTTTTCTTTGTCCATAATTAAATATCCTAACTCATCAATTATTAGTAAATCTATTTTACTTAATTTCTTTAGCTCTAAATTAATATTTCCAAAGCTTAAAGCTTTTAATAAATCATCCATTAATTTACTAGCATTAATAAATAATACTTTATATCCTTTATTACATGCTTCAACTCCTAAAGCCGTTGCAATATGACTTTTTCCAACGCCCGGAGGGCCTATCAAAATAATGTTTTCTTTTTGTTTTATGAAGTTTAATTCACTTAATGACTTTAATTTTTGTGTATATGAGTGATTGTGAAATGAAAAATCATATTCTTGAAATGTCTTTATACTTTCAAAATTAGCATTTTTAATACTTCTATCTACTGATCGCTTTTGCTTGCCTATTTCTTCAACTTTTATTAAATTTACTAGGAACTCTTTATAACTAAGCTTACTCTTTATAGCCTTTTCAATTTCAATGGTATATTGCTCTCGCATTTCTACTAACTTGAATGATTTTAAGGTATCTATAATATATTCATCTAAATTACTTTTCATATAAGCCTCCTTCTTCATAATAATCCAAACTTCTTACTAAATTTTCTTTTGGAATATCAATGTTCTCATCAGTAAAGATAATATCAAAATATTTATCTTTAATTGTGGATTTTATATCATCAATATGATAAATATTTTTATCTAGGCAATAACTTAAAATTTTATCAATCTTATCTTCGCTATATAAGTCTGTTAATGCTAATATTTTTCTGGCATGATAACTAGGTTGTTGTAATACTTTAGCAGATTCATCTAGATACCTTTTTCCATTTGAAAATTTGGATGTCATTAATCTTTTTACTTGTGGTATTGATTTGTTCATATTGTAGCTAACGCTATTATAGTGTCCTTCAATTCTATTAATATCACAACTAGATTTTGTTAAGTCATGTGTGGCTATAATTTCACCATCATAATACACACATAGTAAGTAACCATAAGAAATTCTAAATTTAACGTTTTTATCAGCATATTTTGCAGGAACACTATATTTTTTACCTTTTACTGATATCAAACAATCAAGGCTTACTTTTCTTGGTTCATTGTATTTAAAAGAATATAGATTTTTAGGTAGAGGTAAGAGTGATTGTTTTTCTTCTAAATACATTTGACTGGGTATTCTTTTAGTGGTTGTATGAATTTTATTATTCCACTTATCAATAAAAGCTTTTGCTGATTGATTTAAATGATTCATATTTTCAAAAGAATTACCTTTTATAAAATGTTCTTCTATATAATTGAAGGGTCTTTCTACTTTGCCTTTTGTTCTAGCCCGATAGGGCATACATGCATTTAGTTCTGTTCCAAGATGTGCTGCTAATAGTAATGCATTTCTATTATATTGAGGTTCTTTTTCTTTTTCATGTTTATCTACTAAAGCTTTTGGATTGTCTATTAATAGCTCTACGGTTGTTCCTTCTAAATTATTGAATAAATTTTCAATTGCTTCATATATAGCTTGTCCATCAATTGATAAAGAGAAGGCTATCGCCTTATAGCGACTGTAGGATAATATTAGACTAAAGCAATACACCTTAGTAATTTTGTTATTAATAATAATGTTATATTCTGACCAGTCAAATTGAGATTGATCTCCTGGTTCGGTTTCAACTCTTGTTGTAGCCTTGGTTGAAATCTTTTGTTTTTCTTCTTTTAATTGATTTAAATATCTATATATAGGTCCAACACTTCCTTGATATCCTATTTTTTCTAACTCTTCATAGATTCTTGATCCTATAAAGTTATATTGTGGGTCTAGATACCATTCTTTTATTTTATCTTTGTATTCATCAATTTTTGTAGTATAAACTCTTGCTTTATAAGGCTTTCTATGTTCTTCTCTTAATATTTTTCTAACTGTATTTCTTGATATTCCCAACTCTTTAGCAATTTTCCTTATACTCATTCCTTTCTTTTTTAATTTTTTTACGGTTATCCAATATTCCACATCTTTCACCCCATTACCTCCATTTCATACAATTTTCACTTTATATGAAATGGTATTATATATTTAAGGGTGGGTCAATTTTGTGTGTAAATAGTGGGTCACTTTTAAGTATAAATCAACAAAAATTATAATCTAAATTTAGATAAGTATTATGTAGATTATGAAGATGGGTATAAAAGAAATAAAGTAAAACTAAATGATTTTATGAAAAATGAAGAATTAAAAAGCTATTTAGAAGAAAAAATTAAGAAAAATGAAGAGTTTAGAATAGTTATTCAAAAGGAATTTGATAAAGATTACGTATTAAACTCTGATAATTTTGAGCTAGAAATAGCACAATCTGTAAATGAATTAGATTTTTTATATAAAAAATCTGTGCAAAATGATTCTGAATCAGTAACAGTATCTAAAAAATTTATAGAAATAATAAAATCACAAAGAATGAATCGTAGTCTCAAAATAGCATTATTATCATGCTTTATAAATGAAAACATAATGAAAAGCAGAATAACCTATGATGAAATATTTAACGGACTAAAAAAATACTATTCTATACCAAAGCATAGAGCAGATTTAAGTGAAATAGAGGATTTAGAATCATGGACAAAAAATAAATACATAAGTAGAATGAAACAAACTGCTATGAAGTATTTACCACAAGAATACTTTATATTAGATGACCAAAATGAAACCTATAGCTTATCTAGCGAAATAGAAGAATATGTAACAGATCCTAATTTCGTGAATGATTACAAAGATGCAGTAGATTTTCTAGAAAACAAGTACTTTAAAGAAGGTGGTGAAGATATAGTGCAAGAGAAGAAAATAACAAATAAACAGGAAAAAGAGATTATAAGTCACATATTAAATTACATAACTTCTCAAGGGTACGAATACGATTACAACCTAATCTCCAACCTATATCTATCCCTAAAAACAAAACCCTTCGTAATACTAGCAGGAATAAGTGGCACAGGAAAATCAAAAATAGTAAGACTGTTTCCTCAGGCTCTAGGAGCAACTGTAGAAAACAACCAATACAACATGATAAGCGTGCGACCAGACTGGAACGACAGCACAGAATTAATAGGCTACAAAAACCTAGAAAGCAAATTCATAAAAGGAAAACTTACACAAATCATAGAAGAAGCCTCACAGAACATGCACAAGCCCTACTTCATATGTCTAGATGAAATGAATCTGGCAAGAGTAGAGTACTATCTAAGCGATTACCTAAGTGTTATAGAAAGCAGAAGAAAAGAGGAAGATCTTATAGTAACTGATAGCCTAATCTACGACTATGAGATAGAAGATGAAGATAGCTTAAAACTTCCAGAAAATCTTTATTTAATAGGAACTGTAAACATGGATGATACCACATTCCAATTTAGTAGAAAAGTCTTAGACAGAGCCAATACAATTGAGTTCTCAGATGTAAACTTAGAAAGTTTATTTGAAAATGAAAGTGAAGAAGTTGAAGAACTATCTGATGTCTATAATGATTTTATAAAATCTAATTACTTAAAAACCCTTGATATAGAGCAAGAATATAGGAATTATGCAAAAGAGATAAATAGAAAAATTATTGAAATTAATAATATTTTAAGTAAGTCTCAAAAGCAGTTTGCATACAGAGTTAGAGATGAAATTCTCTTCTATATGATAGAAAACAAAAAAGCTGATTTATTATCTGAAGATGCTGCTTTTGACTATCAGATTATGCAAAAAGTATTACCAGCCATAAATGGTAGTGAAAATTCAATAAAAGAGATTCTGATAAATCTGTTTAACTTTATTTGTGAAAAAGAAATCTTAAATGATTCTGACATAGATGAAGCAGAAAATTACCTACAGTCGGCTAATGTTAGGTATAGAAAAAGTGCTGAGAAAATAGTATACATGCTAAAAGGATATAATTATGATGGATATGCAAGTTACTGGTATTAAAAATGATATTTTGCAAATAAACACTTCTGATTTTACTGTGTTTATTGATGGAAATAGCCAAAATAAAAAGTATAATGCTACCAACAACAATAAAAATATTAGTGGTCAAATTACTGTAAGTACTGATTTAGACAACTTAAAAGTTTACACAATAAATAGCTATAATGAACTGGAAGAAAATCAGAGTAATTCAATGATTCCAAGTTTTTTTGAAGATAATATTTATAATCTATATTTAGAAAATAACACAAATGAAAAATTTGAAATTTATCATCATAGCAAGGAAATCAGAGAAAACATATCTTATAGAGGGAAAAATGCTTTTGGATCTTTTAAATTTAATGGTGATATAGGTTATTCTACTTTTAATATAAGGAAAAACAATAAAGATGTGTTGTCTTTTACAATACAGGTGTTTCCAACAAAGTTAGACTATATGAATGATTATAATGCAATACTAGAGGATATTAATAAAGAAGTTGAATCCTTAGTATTTGATTATTTAGATAAGACTTTTTCCAGAGCTAATATTGTTGATGTTAAGAAACAAACAGGTGTTGAATTTATAGCTATTCTTCATAATATTTATGATAATTTGGACAAGTCTATTAGAAGGATTGAGAAACATCCAAAGCATAATGTAATAGAAGAGTTTCAGTTAAAAGATAGAAATAAAAGTAAGAGAATTGATGTAAAAGAAACTATTAAATATCTTAGAAAAAATAAGTCTCATAATGTTATAGAAGTGAAAAAGAGAACTACTTTAGATATTTATGAAAATCAATATGTAAAATATATGATAAAAAGAATACTTATTAAAATTAGAGAAACTAAAAATGCTATAGCTCACAAGTATAATAAAAATCATGTTTCTTATGAAATTTTATCAAAGTATGAAAATAAGTTAAACAATCACCTAAATGGATTTTTTAGAGATATTAGTGATATAAAAAATAAAAAATCTATGACACTAGTTTTTAAAATGGCTAGTGGTTATAAAGAAGTTTATTTTTATTATAATCTACTGTCAAAGGGACTTGATATTTATGAAGGTTTACATGAAATAAGTAATAAAAAACTATGGAATTTATATGAAATTTGGTGTTATTTAAAAATACATTCAATCATAAAAGAACTAGGATATAAGCCGAAAAACTCTTCATTGATAGAAGTGAATTCCAATGGATTGACCTTATCTGTGGCACAAAATAAACAGTCAAAGTTAATTTATGAAAATTTATTGGGAAATAAACTAGAGCTTTGGTACAATAAGGCATATTATGGACTTCCTACTACAAACCAAAGACCAGATACTGTTATCTGCATGAAAGGTGATAAAACAAAAGATAGAGTTTATATTTTTGATGCAAAATATAGGATTTTTGTAGATAATAATGGAGAAATAGGTCCAATGGAAGATGATATAAATGTTATGCATAGATATAGAGATTCTATTGTTAGTGAAAATAAAAAAGAAGACTATTTTAAGTATAGTACATTTGGAGCTTATGTTATGTTTCCATGTAGTGATGAAGAAAAGTTCAAAGAGCATAGATTTTACAAGAGTATAGAAAAAGTTAATATAGGAGCTATACCTATGCTTCCTGGATCAACGTCTCTAATGAAAAAGCAAATTGCAAAAATTATAGGAGAGTCTTATATTGAGGCAGTGAACAATAATCCTATCTTTGATGAAGAGGGAGATTATTATAAATTTAAAAATAAAAATGTGATGATTGTTAATGCTAAGGATCAGGAGCACTTAAATACATACAGGAAAAATCAATTTTATCACATTCCTAAGAAGACCTTATCTAATGTGAAAATAGGTGTTGAGTATCTTGCTTTTTATGAATCTAGAAAGTTTGACCAAGGTAGTGGAATTTACTACTATGCCAAAATAAAAGATAGCTACACTTATGAAAGAGGTAATTGTGTTGAATTGAAATGTGGCGAAGATAAGAAAAAAGATGCATACCTTAGAATTGACTTAGAAAAGTTTGAAACAGTTGGACCTATAACAGGAGTAGAATATGGTGTTCTTATTGTAAATTATACTACGCTATACTTATTGAAAAATGCCAGTACAATACATGAACTTGGACTGAAGAGCAGAAGAGAGATTGAAGTTTATAAAATATTGAAAAGAATAAGTAAAAATAAATCTTTGACTTTGAAAAAGTTTAAAGAAGGTTTTTATCTGGGAGAAAACTTTGTTAGAGTTTGTGATAATGGGGATATTAGATTAAATGATAAGTTAGTGGAACTTGGTGAGTTATATTCAGAAATTAGGTTTTGATAAAATACATATAATAACAAAGTTTACTCTTAAAAATAATAAAATCTAAATGGAGTGATCAAAAGAATTATGAGAGCTGTATTTAATTAAAAAACTCGTGCTCAAGTAGGAAATAGTAAAAAACATAGTTACAAGGTGAAAGACTGATGAATGCTGGGTTTGAGCTGTGTTTGTGCCTTGGTTGTTGTGTGCTTACGCCTACAAAACCCTATATACGCGCGCGCACATATATGCGTGTCTGTATATAATTATAATAATATATATATTACTCAATATAGAGTTATAAGCACATAGGCACAATAGTGGCTACAAGTAAGTAATTAACAAACTTATAGCCCGTGCCTTTTTTTGTGCTTATTCAACATTTAGGCACACGCAGGCACAAAGCTATTTTTACCATTATAAAAATGTAAATAAGTTTAATTTGAATAAAAAAAATTATGCTCAACCTATACACTATAGGTAGAGCATAATTTAATAAAATATTAAAAAATAGGACAGAAAATAACAGTCATTATGATTATATGAAATTATCTATTTCTCTATATTTAAATCGTATTTTTTTATTACTGGTTTAGAATTTCTTACAGCACTTCTTTCTATATTAGGAGTGTCTTTTCTTACTACATCATAAATAGATGCTCCTACCAATTCTCCTACTTGTTGAAGTCTATCAGTACTTATGTTGATTTCTATAGTATCTTGTGGTGTATGATAGTATTCTTCTAAATCACCATTTTCATCTCCCCATATAAAGCAAGCTGATGGTATTCCAGCTTCACCAAATGGAGCATGGTCAGAAGATGAACCCTTACCAATAGATAAAACTTCGTTACTTAATCTATATCCAGATGCAGCCATTGATTCAGTAACTAAATTTTCTTCGCCATCTATAGTGTCTGCATATAATATATCACAAGATTCAGCACTAGTTGCTATCATATCCATGTTGAAGTTTGCACAACTTCTATCTAATTCATTCTTAGTTAATTGAGAAACATAATATTCAGATCCATTTAAGCCTATTTCTTCAGCACCACAAGCAATAAATCTTATTTCTTTATTTATAGGATAAGATTTTAATATTTTAGCCAATTCTAATAACATAGATGTACCTGATGCGTTATCATTAGCACCTGGAGCATAAGGGACACTATCATAATGAGCTGTAACATAAACTATTTCAGGATTTTTAACTTTTTTAGGTGTTCTAGTTGCAATTATATTTTGTGAACTTGTTAAAACATTTGATTTTATAGAAACTGTAACACTGTCTTTTGTCATCTCATCTTTTATTTTTTCACCATCTTCTAAAGATATAGATAAGTAAGGTATATTTGCTTTGTAATCTCCTAAAGTAGGGTTTACGTTGCCGCTTGCATTATTGTACATTAGGACAGCTATTGCACCTGCTGCTTCTGCGTTCTCTGCTTTTTGTGCAAATGAAGCGCTCCCTCTTTGTAAAAATGCTACATTACCCTTTACTTCAGCTGGGAATTCTGATATATCATTTCCAAGACCGCAATCAATTAGTTGTCCTTTTATACCAGTTTCGTCTGTATATCCTGAACCAGTAGCTGTATTTACTTTGAATAAAAAATCTTCCAAGTTTTCAACTGTTATTTGCGAGACTACATTATTAATACCAAAATTTTGAACCTGCACATCATATCCATAACTTTCAAACTGAGATTTGATGTAGTTTGATGCCTCTTTTTCCTCATCTGTACCAGCTACCCTTGGTCCAATAGTTTCACTTAAATACTTAATATGTTGTAGAGCCTTGTTAGAATCTACCTTTGTAATAATTTTTTGGTCAAAAGCTTTTAATGCCTTCTCATTTGGTGCTGCAAAGGATATCATTGGTACTGACATTGCAAAAGCAGCAAGTAGTGAAATAAGTTTTTTTGTTATTTTCAATTCAATCTCCCCCTAATATTTATTTAGTAGTATTTCTTTATTACTACTATTAAAGACAATTGTATCAGAGGGGTCATATCGTAAAATGTATTTTTGGGAAGAATAGGACAACTTTAAAAACATTTTTTCTCTAATTATCTGACAAAAACATATAATTTAATTTAAATAATATGTTTTTTATACAATTGGTGTGTAAAAAACATTATCGTACACAAAAATTATTGAGAAACTCCAAAAAATTATCAGTTAAAACTCCAATCAATTTTAGAAAATATGTTGTATTATCAAAATGATAATGCTATAATCATTCCATGAATCAATTATCAAAATGATAATTGTTTAAAATTTAATTATTTAATGAAGCATATCACAAATCTATTATCATGCTTTTATAAAAATAAAGGGGGAAAATAAAATGAAAAAGCGATCAAAAAAAGTAATAATTGCATTAATAGTTTTTGGATTATTAGCATCAGTAGTAGGGTGTGCTAAAAATCAACCTAAAAATGAAAATGCATCTAGTGACACAATGAGAATTGCAATTCAACCATATCCATTGTACACACCAATTTATGTAGCTAAAGAATTAGGAACTTTAGAAAAAGCTTTAGATGAAATAGGAGTAAAAGTAAAATGGTCATCATTTCAATCAGGTCCATTAGTAAATGAATCATTTGCATCGGGTCAGCAGGATATAGGTGTTTTAGGAGATGTACCTGCCATAATAGCTAAATCCTCAGGACAAAATAATATAATTATATCAAATGCAGCTTATGGAGAAAAAGCCCTTGCAGTATTAGTTAAGTCGGACTCGAAAATAATTAGCCCAGAAGAATTAAAAAATAAAAAAATTGCATATGCAAAAGGATCATATGCCCATCATTTACTTTCTATAGTTCTAGAAAATGCTGGACTTTCTTTAAATGATATTCAATCAGTAAATCTACCAGCAGGAGATATACCTACAGCAATTCAAAATGGAGAAGTTGATGCAGGTGTTCTATGGGAACCATTTATAACTAAGTTTGTTAATGAGAATAAATTAAAAGTATTAGTAGATGGAACTGATATAAAAAGAGGTAATCTAGTAACTATTGCAACTAAAGATTATGCTACTAAAAATCCAGAAGCAGTAAAAATTTTATTAAAAGTATATGCTGATGCAGCTCAATATATAAAAGATAACCCTAAAAAAGCAGCAGAGCTTGTATCGGATGAGTTTGGATTAAGTACAGATGAGTTAGTTGAAGTATTTAAAAACTTTAATTATAGTCCTAAAATATCAGATGAAGATATAGCAGAGCTTAAAGTAGTAGAAGAATTTTTAATTAAAGAAAAATTAATATCTTCACAAGTAAATATTGATGAATTTATAGACACATTATATTTGAAGGATAGTGGCTTATTAGATTAAGACATAGCAGGAGATGAAAATATGAAAAAAGCACGTAATTATAAATTATCAGCATTATTTTTATATATATTATTACCTGTATTAATTCTTATAGCCTGGAAATTAAGTGATATTATTGGCTTAATACAACCGTATGCTATGCCAACTATAGAGAGTGTTCTACAAGTAACATGGGAATATAGTAAAGATTTAAGTCTTTTTAATAATATATTTATTAGTTTTGTAAGGGTAATGGAAGGATTTGTTATTGCATCAGTATTAGCACTAGTTCTAGGTATAGGAATTGGCTTATCTAAAAACTTAGAAATATTTACAGAGCTAATAATTCAAGTATTAAAACCTATACCACCCATAGCGTGGATTCCTTTGGCCATATTATGGTTTGGAATAGGAGAATTTTCTAAAGTATTCATTATTTCTCTAGGAGCTTTTTTCCCAATACTGATTAATGTGGTAGATGGTATAAAGGAAATTGATAATAAATACTTGGAAGTTTCTAAGGTTTATGAAGTACCCAGGTTAAAGGTAATAAAAAAAGTAATAATTCCAGGAGCATTCCCATCAATAATGACAGGACTTAGAGTAGGATTAGGTAATGCATGGGTATGTGTTGTAGCGGCAGAAATGATAGCAGCAACACAAGGAGTAGGTTATATGCTAATGGATGGTAGAAGTTTATCAAGACCAGAGATAGTTATCTTAGCCATGCTAATCATAGGTATAGTTGGAAAATTAATGGATGATTTAATAAAAAAACTATCAGAAAAACTTATTAAGTGGAGAGTATAAATCATCATAAGGGGGACATAGTTTGGAAGATATTATAAAAGTAAATAATCTTAGTAAAGTATTCAAAGATAAACATGGCGGTGAAGTAGTCGCTTTACAAAATATTAATCTTGATATAAAAAGAGGTGAATTTATATCAATAATTGGAAGTAGTGGATGTGGGAAAAGTACTTTATTAAGAATAATTGCAGGCTTAGAGACTGAGTATGAAGGAAATATAACTATAAATGATAAACCTATTTTATCACCATCAAGGGATAAAGGTGTTATATTTCAAGATCATAGACTATTACCTTGGTTGACTGTTGCAGAAAATATTGAATTTAGCCTAAGTGAAGATCAACTAGACAAAGAGGACTTAATAAAAGAACATATAGACCTTGTTGGGCTAAAAGGTTTTGAAAATGTATATCCTAGCCAATTATCAGGAGGTATGGCACAAAGAGCATCAATTGCTAGGGCTTTGGCTAATAAACCGGAAGTACTTTTATTAGATGAACCCTTTGGAGCGTTAGATGCAATGACTAAAATAAATATGCAAGAAGAATTGCTTAAAATTTGGGAAAAGGAAAAAATAACTATGATAATAGTTACTCATGATATTGATGAAGCTGTTTATTTAGGAGATAGAGTAGTTGTTATGAGTAGTAGACCAGGGAAAATAAAACGTATTGAAAATACAGACTTAGGTCACTATAGACTAAGAACAAGTCCAAATTTTACAAAAGCAAAGGAAAAAATATATGAAGAATTTTTTAAAGTAGAGGAATTTACTGATTATAATATTTAAGGGGGAAATGGACAACATGAAAGAGTTAAATGTTGTTTTATCAGCACAAGAAAAGAGAATTTTTGAAGAGAAGACATCAAAAAAATTAAGTATAGATTCAAGTTCAAGAGTAAATAAAATCTTAAATAGCTTTAAAGGCCAACGCCCTAGTATTGATGTGGAACGTGCAAGATATTTTACAGAATCCTTTAAAGAAACTGAAGGTGAATTATTGATATTAAGATGGTCGAAAGCTTTATTACACTATGCTAAAAATGCAACTGTATACATTGATGATGACCAATTGATTGTTGGTAGAGGCGGTAAAAGTGGAAGATATGGTCTTATTTATCCAGAACTTGATGGTGATTTTCTTGCTGAAGCTATAAGGGATTTACCACAAAGAGAAATATCACCATTTGATATATCTAAAGAAGATGAAAAAATAGTTATTGAAGAAATAGCACCCTATTGGAAGGGGAAAACATTCCATGAAAGTTTAGCAAAATCTTTACCTAAGGATACTCTAAAATACACATATGACCCAGATGATTTAATCACATCTAGATTTATAGTTAATGAAACAGCATCTTTCAGGTCATCTATTCAATGGGTACATGATTATGAAAAAGTATTAAAAATAGGATTTAAAGGAATTAAACAAGAAGCTCTTGATAAATTAGAAGAATTAGATGATTTTAGCCCAGTAGATAATACAGAGAAGAAACCCTTTTTACAAGCAATAGTAAATGTAAGCGATGCAATTATATTATGGGCAAATAGACATGCTGATTTAGCTAAAAAATTAGCAGAAAATGAGAAGGATTTATCTAGAAAAGAAGAGTTGGAAAATATGGCGAGAATTTGCAGTCATGTACCAGAGAATCCACCTAGAAATTTCTATGAAGCAGTACAATCTCAATGGTTTACTCAAATGTTTTCTAGAATAGAACAAAAAACGGGGACAATTATATCAAATGGGAGAATGGATCAATACTTATATCCTTATTATAAAAAAGATATAGAATCGGGAGATTTAACTAGAGAAAAAGCTGTAGAACTATTAGAATGCATGTGGGTATCTATGGCCCAGTTCATAGATTTATATTTATCAAAAACTGGAGGAGCTTTCAATGAAGGATATGCTCATTGGGAGGCTGTAACTATAGGAGGACAGACAAAAGAAGGTCTAGATGCAACTAATGAACTTACTTATTTGTTTTTGGAATCTAAGAGAAACTTTCCATTAAACTATCCAGACCTTGCAGCTAGAATACACACACGTTCACCAAGAAGATATTTATATGATGTGGCAGAAACTATCAAAGATGGTTCTGGATTTCCTAAATTAATTAATGACGAAGAAGTTATTCCTTTATTATTATCAAAAGGGGCAACTTTTGAGGAAGCTTATGACTATAGTGTATCTGGGTGTGCAGAGTGCAGAATGCCAAATAGAGATACTTATACAAGCCCTTGTGCATATATCAATTTTGCTTCAGCATTAGAAATGACTTTATATAATGGGAAAATGGAAAAATATAAAGATGAAATCATAGGATTACAAACAGGAGAAGTAGAAGAGTTTAAAAACTTTGATGAATTTTTCAATGCTTATTTAGCTCAACAAAAAAACTTATTGAAACATGCTTTTATACAACAGCATGAAATAATAAGATTAAGGGAAAAACATTTTGCCAGTCCATTAGGGTCATCATTACATGAGCTTTGTATGAAAAACCTGAAAGATATTCATTCTAAAAATATAGAAGGTGGTATTGATTTAGGATACTTTGAATTTATTGGATATGGCACAGTTATTGATTCCTTGGCAGCTATTAAGAAGGTTATCTTTGAGGATAAAAGAATAACAATGAAAGAATTAGTGCTAGCTTTAAAAAACAATTTTGAAGGATATGAAAAAATTAGACAATTAATGATAAATGCACCTAGTTATGGAAATGATGATGATTATGCAGATACTATAGCTAAAAAATTAGATCTTGAAGCACTTAAGTTTACAAAACAATATTCTAAAGAATTAGGTGTAAATTTAGATTTAAGATATGTTCCATTTACATCTCATGTACCTTTTGGGAAGGTAGTAAGTGCTACACCAAATGGAAGATATGCATTTAATCCACTTTCTGATGGTTCTTCAGCATCACATGGAGCAGATATAAATGGTCCAACGTCAGTATTGTTATCAAATTTTAAAAGTAAAAATTACGGATATAAGCAGCGTGCAGCCAGACTTCTTAATATAAAACTTAGTCCATCTTGTGTTCAAGGAGAAGAAGGAACGGAAAAACTAATATCATTTATCCAAACATGGTGTGATTTAAAATTATGGCATTTGCAGTTTAACATAATAAATAAAGAAACATTGATAGAAGCAAAGAAAAATCCACAAGAGTATTCAAATTTATTAGTTAGAATTGCAGGATATAGTGCTTACTTTGTAGAGTTATCTGAAGACTTGCAAAATGATTTAATAGAAAGAACTCAGCATGATGAAATGTACTAATATGGATAAAAAAAAATATGGATATATTTTAAATACTCAAAAATATTCTTTACATGACGGTCCTGGAATTAGAACAGTAGTGTTTTTAAAAGGATGTCCACTAAGATGTAAGTGGTGCAGTAATCCAGAATCACAATCTTTATATCCTGAAATATCTTACAATAAAGATAAATGTATAGGATGCTTTGAATGCATAAATGTATGTAATAAAAATGCAATTAAATTCATAAATGATGAAACTACAGAAGATAGTAAAATATTAATAAATAGAGAAAAATGTGACAGATGTGGAGAATGTTCAGAAGTATGTCCTTCTAAGGCTATTACAGTTTACGGGAAATTAATCAATTATAAAGAAATTGTTGATATAGTTGAAAAAGACAGTGATTTTTATTCCAAATCTAAAGGTGGATTGACTATAAGTGGAGGAGAACCTTTAGCTCAGGTAGAATTTACTAAGTCCATACTTGAAGAGGCTAAAAATAGACGTATTCATAGGGCTATTGAAACTTGTGGATATGCGAAATGGAATGATTTGAAAGAAGTTGCAAGTCTTTTAGATTATATAATATTTGACATAAAAAGTATGGATGATGAAAAGCATAAAAAATATACTGGTGTATCAAATAAAATAATATTAGATAATTTTGAAAAGCTATGTGATGAATTCCCTAATATAGAAAAACTAGTAAGAACACCTATTATTCCTGGATTTAATGATAATATAGAAGATATTAAAAAGATTAATCAATTTATAGAAGGTAAACCTAATACTAAATATGAACTTTTGCCATATCATAGACTAGGCACACCTAAATATGAAAACTTAGGAAGAGAATATTTAATGAAAGAAGAAAAACTAGATAATAATATAATGAAAGAGTTGCAGAATATACTATTTTAATTATTAGTAAAATGTAAATAAGTTTAATTTAAATAAAGAAATGATTATAATAAAAGTAGTGGATTTTTAACAAATTCACTACTTTTATTATGATCATTAAAAAGGAGATTAAAATTGAATAAGTTCAAAGAAGTATTTCAGTTTTTAGGTTTATATGGGGGAACTAGTTTTATTGCAGATGCAAACAAAAACAATTATGACAAAGAAAGATACAATAATATAACTAATTTGAAAATTACTGCTTATGATGAAGTTTGGAAAAATATACGATTATTTCTGGATACAGATAAAGGATAAAGAAAAATTAAATTATGCTTCAAGTATATCTATTATTGCAGGAAAAGAAGGAATATATATAAAGGTTGAATATCAGTATACAAGTAAAACTACTGCAAACTCAGTGGCTAACCATAATAAATATATTTTGAGTTTAAATAAATGGAAAGAAAATTATAATCTAAACTTGGATAGGTATTATATATATTACGAAGAGGGATCTAAAAGAAATAAAGTAAAGTTAAATGATTTTATGAAAAATGAAGAATTAAAAAGCTATTTAGAAGTAAAAATCAAAAACAATGAAGAGCTTAGAATAGTTATTCAAAAGGAATTTGATAAAGATTACATATTAAGTTATGATAATTTTCAACTAGAAATAGCACAATCTATAAATGAATTGAATTTTTTATATGAAAAAGCTATAGAAAATGATTCTGAATAAGTAACAATAGAAGACTTTATCTAATGTGAAAATAGAGCTAATATCTAAAAGTGCACAATAAAAAGTCAGAAGGTTTAAGCCTTCTGACTTTTCTATATTTCCATAAAATAGTAAAGAGTTTTCATAAAAATAATTCAAGTTATTCTAATGCTTTAACTTTACAAGATTTCAATTCATCTAGCAAAAGTGGTAACACTTCATAAACATCTCCCACTATTCCGTAATCAGCGTAGTTGAAAATAGGTGCTTTTGGGTTATTATTTATGGCAACTATACATTTTGCACCTCCAATACCTACAATATGTTGTAGAGCACCAGATATACCACATGCTATATAAAGTTTTGGGCTTACAGTTTTTCCTGACATACCAATTAAATATTTTTCTGATATTAATTTTGATTTTACTGCCCCTCTACTACCGCCTATATCAGCACCTATTTCCTCGGCAAAGTCATAGATTAAATCTAGGCCATCTACCATGTTTGCACTATTAGCAACACCATTTCCTATACCTACCAATATTTCAGAGTATTCAATTTTAGTAATTTCAGCTTTATTGTTTTTGATTTTTTGTAAAAACTTAACTTTATCAAGACTAACATCTATGTTAATATTTTCATCAATTATATTTACATTTGTATTTATAGTTTTTTTAGGCTTTTTAAATACACCTTGTCTTATAGTTCCAAGTTGAGGTCTTTTATTTTTACAAATTATATCAGCCATTAAATTTCCACCATAACCTGGCCTTGTCCAAATAATACTATCTTCTATTTTATTAAAACTTATATCAGTACATTCTGCTGTCAAACCTGTCTTACATCTACTTGCTAGTCGTGGTGCAAAATCTTTTCCAATAAAAGTCCCTCCAAATAAGATTCCCTGAGGATTATATTTTTCTATTAGTTTGTAAAATACATCTGTATAATTTGCTGTAGAGTAGTCTTTAAAAATTATATTATCAATATTAATAATCTCATCTACGCCATAACTTTTAATTTCTTCAAGGAAGGTATTGTTTTCATATCCTATGATTACAGCGACAAGTTTACATCCTATTTTGTCAGAGATTTTTTTACCTGGTGTCAATAACTCTATACTAACTTCTTCAATTTTTTTGTTATTTCTTTCTATAAAAACCCAGATATCTCCACCTTTATATGAGTCATTTCTTAGGCTGTTCATTATATTACACCTTCTTCCTTTAAAGATTTTATTAAACAATGTACTTTTTCTTTACATGTATCACCAGCCATTATATGATTTTTTCTTGCTGATGAAGGTGTATAGCTATGCAAAACCCTTGTAGGTGAGCCTTTAAGACCTATTTCTTCCATATTCAACCATTCTTTTAATTTCTCAAGATTTAGTACTTTTACTTCTATTTTCTCAAATTCTCTTTTTCTCTTTAAACTAGGTATTCTAAGTTTTTCATCACTTTTTACTATTGTCAATAATCCAGGAAAGTCCACTTCTAGCCAATTAAAATAATCTTCTGTTTCCTGCTTTGCCCATATTTTTTTACCCACCAATAAAATTTCTGTCACACAGGTTACTTGTGAATATCCAAGTTGTTCAGCTAATTCAGGACCTGTTTGTGCTGTTTCCCCATCAATAGTTTTTGTTCCACATAAAATAATATCAAATTCTTTATTTTCTTTTTCCTTCAAATATTTAACTGTACTTGCTAAAATATGGGCTGTTGAATATGTATCAGATCCACCAAATAGAGAATCTGTAATTAAAAATCCATCATCAGCTCCAGCAGCCATACCATCTAATATTATTTTTTTAGCATCTTCATTTCCCATGGTGATTATTGTAACTGTTGCACCATATTTATCTTTTAATTGTAGTGCTTTTTCCAATGCACATGCATCTGCTGGATTTAATAGAGAATTAACTCCATGCCTAACTAATCGATTAGTCACTGGGTCTATTGTCATTTGAGTTGTATTTGGAACCATTTTTGCACAGACCAAAATATTCAAGTTTATCTCCCCCTTGAGTAAAGTTATCATTTATTAATAAATCTTAATTATATTGTAGCACTTGTTTAAGTGTTGTTTATATTTATTCTACTGATAAATATTTTTATCTGTGTTTTTGTATATAACAAATAGACCATTAAAAATAAGGAATTTTTGGTGGTCTATTTTATGCTATAATTCAAACATATACTTACAAAAACGAGGGGTAAACAAATGCAACAAACAAATGAGTTAATAATAAATTCAAAACATAACAACCTACTAAACGAACTGAAGAAAAGTTTAAAAGAATGTAAATCATTTTATTTCTCTGTAGCATTTATAAACTACAGCGGTTTGCAACTTTTATTAGATACATTAAAAGAAGTAGAAGACAAAAATGTAAAAGGAAAAATAATAACTACAACTTATTTGAATTTTACAGAACCAAAGGCATTGGAAAGGATACAAGAATTTGAAAATATAGATATGAAAATCTTCATAGCAGACAACAAAGTAGGCTTCCATACAAAGGTATATATTTTTGAAAATGAAGATGACTACAAGATAATAATAGGATCATCAAATCTTACTCAAAGCGCATTAAAAAGCAATGTGGAGTGGAACGTAAAAGTTCTTTCCAAAGAAGGAGCTCCATTTATTGAACATGTACTTAAAGAATACGATAACCTATGGGATATGAGTTCTGAGTTAAATGATGATGTATTACAAAGGTATATGCTGTTTTTAAATGAAATCAAAAGAACAGAAGTAAGAAGACAGATGGTTTTTGAAAATTTAAAACCTATAAGTCCTAATAAAATGCAAAAAAGAGCCATGGAAAACTTAGAAAGACTTAGAGCTCATGGAGAAAATAAGGCTTTAGTTATTGCTGCTACTGGAACGGGAAAAACTTATATGTCAGCTTTTGATGTAATGCAATATAAGCCTAAGACTATGCTATTTATAGTTCATAGAGAAGAAATTTTAAAGAAAGCTAAAGAGACTTTTGAAAAATTGCTGAAGAATAGAAATATAAAAACTGGTCTGTTTACAGGTAATGCAAAGGATAGAGATGCTAATTATTTATTTGCCACTATTCAAACTATGAGCAGATATTATGAGGACTTTGATAAAAATTATTTTGATTATATTATAATAGATGAGGCTCATCATGGTGCCAGCGACTCTTATTTAAATGTTCTAGGTCATTTTCAACCTAAGTTTACTTTAGGAATGACTGCCACACCGGAAAGATGCGACAGTCTAAGTGTCTTTGAGTTATTTGACAACAATGTGGCTCTAGAAGTTAGACTACACGAGGCCTTGGATGAAGATTTAGTTATACCATTTCATTATTTCGGTGTTACTGATATAGAGGGAGTGGATTTGGAAGATGTTAATTTAGATGATAAATCCGCATTGGCAGAGCGTCTAATGATAAATAGAAGAGTTGATTTTATTATAGAACAAATGAATTTCTACGGTCATGATGGAAACTTTAGAAAGCTACTAGGTTTCTGTGTAAATATTCAACATGCTAAATATATGGCTGAGGAATTTAATAAAAGAGGAATTAACAGTGTGGCTCTATGTGGTGAGAATACTGTTACCAAAAGAGATGAATATATAAAAAGATTAGAAAGTGATAAAGATGATTTACAAGCTATTTTTACAGTAGATATTTTTAATGAAGGAGTGGATATACCTTCTGTAAATACTGTTTTAATGTTAAGACCAACTAATTCACCTATTATTTTTATTCAACAGCTAGGTAGAGGTCTCAGAAAAAGTGGTAGTAAAGAGTTTTTAACTGTTCTTGATTTTATAGGAAATCATAACAAGACTTTTTTAATTGCCATAGCATTAAATGGAGCTAGATATTATGATAAGGATAGTTTAAAGGTAGCTGTAGCTACTGATTTTGCTGATGTGCCAGGATGTACTCATATTCAGATAGATCAAATATCAAAAGACAGAATTCTGGAGCAGATTGATAAAGAAAACTTTAGAGATTTAAAATATTTAAGAGAAGAATATAATCAGTTTAAGATTTTATGTGGTGGAAAAATTCCATATATGTTACTTGATTATGTAAAATATGATGGTGCACCAGATCCTGTTAAGTTTATTGATAGAGAAGGAACTTATTTAGGATTTGTGGCAAAAACAGAGAAAGATGATGAGTTAAAAAAATTATTACTAAATGAGGATTTTGAAAAAATCTTAAAAGAACTTAATACAAGTTTACCTTTAAAAAGAATAAATGAATTTGTCATATTAAAATATTTGTTAAATCACAACAGTATTTCTCTGGAAATAGCTAAAAATGAGATTTTAAAATATATAGATAATATGGATGAAGATAGTGTAAGACATGCTTTTGAATGTTTAAATCACCAATATTGGGACTCTGTAATGATTAAGCAAAGAGTTAAGTTAATAGAGTATAAAGAAGATACTGTATATAGAACTGATAGATTTGAGACTATAATAAACAAGAAAGAATACAGAAAATATATAGAAGATGCTATTAATTACGGCATTTTTAGATATGAGAAAGAATTCCAAGAAGAGTACTATGGTCTGCCATTCTTAAAACTATATGAGCAATATAAAATGCCAGGAGTAGCTTTATTATCTAATCACAGAAAAATACATTCTTCATTTAGAGGAAGTGGACTTTTATCAAGTGGTAAGGAGTATTTCTTATTTATAGATCTTCACAAAGAAGAAGGAATAGAGGAGAGAATCAACTACAAGGACAAGTTTTTAAGTGAAAACTACTTCCAATGGCAAAGTCCCAATGCAACTAAACAAGACTCAGACAGAGGAAAGAATATAATTTTTAACAAAGATAGAAATGTTAACTTACATTTATTTGTGAGAAAATACAAAGAAATAGACAAAAAGGCTCAACCTTATATTTATATTGGAAAAGGTGACACAGTAGAATATGAAGGTGAAAAGCCTATTACTTTAAAACTAAAACTTCAAAATGAAGTTCCTACAAAGATTTATAGAGAGTTTGTTGAAAAGATTTAGACATAAAAAATAGAGGGCAGTTTTGTACTGAACCCCAATTGTTGGACCAAAATCTAATGATTGGGGTGCAGTACATTTGTCCTCTATTTTTTAATAAGATTTTCCACAATAGGCACATCAGCAGGAGCCCATACTAAAGAATTTAAATTTTCTTTCTTCAAATAAACTAGCTTAGAATGTTCTCTAGCTACAGGAGTACCTTCCACCAATTTACACTTAATCCCTATAAGATTTACTATAACTTTTTCATATTCATGAGTATTCTCGTCAAACTCATCAACAGCTTTTACTGTACAGCGTAACTCTTCTTGAATTTCTCTTTCTATAGCTTCAAATAAAGATTCTCCATCCTCAACTTTTCCACCAGGAAACTCCCATTGGTTAGGAAGAGTCATCTCTGGAGATCTAAGGGCACATAATATTTCCTTATTTTCGTTTTCTATTATGGCAGCAACTACTTTAATTGTCTTTTTCAAAATATCACCTCATACAATAAGATACCATAAATAAGATAAATTTAAAGTATATTTGTAGTTAATTATTATCTTACTTAAAATCAAATAAAATAGCTAATGAATATTTTAAGAGGGGGGTATCATTTTTGATACTCCCTTTTTAAAACAAACAAAACATAATAAAACGTAATAAAACTAATTAAAACATGACGATAAATGGTAAAATGTGGTAAACTTATCTTAAATAAATCATTTATCAAAGGGGGAGAAATACAAATGAAAAGAAAGCTATCTTTACTACTAACCACAGCAGTAATACTATCATCATTATTTACAGGATGTACTTCAACGGAAAACAAAGAAGAAGATAAAGACACAGCCAAAAAAGAAGAGACTTTATCATTAGAGGGGAAAAGTTTATCAGTTTATTGTGGGGCAGGAATGACAAAACCATTTGAAAAAATAGCAGAAGAATTTAAAAAAGAAACAGGTTGCGACATAAAAGTAACTTATGCCAACGCAGCTCAAACACAAACACAAATCAACACATCTGAAGAAGGGGATTTATTTATAGCTGGTTCTTCAGAAGAATTAAAACCAGTGAAGGATAAAGTGAAGGAAAGTGTGGATCTCGTAAAACATATACCAGTACTTGCAGTTAAAAGTGGCAATCCTAAGGAAATTACAAATCTTAATGATTTAACAAAAGATAACATAGATGTGGTTTTAGGTGATTATGAGGCTACACCAATAGGAAAAATAGCTAAAAAAGCATTAGGTGATGCAAAAATATTTAAAAAAGTAAATGTAGTTGCAAATACTTCTACAGCACCAGAGCTTGCCAATGCCATCGCAAGTGGTGAATGTGATGCAACTATAGTTTGGAAAGAAAATGCAAAAGGCCATGATATAGAAATAGTAGACACAAAGGATTTGGACAAATATATAAAAACAGTACCAGCAGCTTCTTTAAAATGTGGTGAAAATAAAGAATCATTAACTGAATTCATTAAGTTTTTAGATGGTAATAAAGCAAAAGATATATGGAAAAGTTTTGGATATGAAGTATTAAATTAGAAAACATATATGAAAAATAAAGAAAATAATTTATTTAATATTATCTCATATTCAATCACAATTTTTGTAGTTACATTCATATCTTTAATAGTCTTTACCATTGTTATAAAAGGAATTCCATATATAAAAGAAGCATTTGTTTCAAAGGAAATACAATTTTCACTAAAACTTAGTTTAATAACAACAACCATATCAACTTTTGTTTGCATGTTCTTATCCATACCCACATCATATACTTTGACAAGAGAAAACAATAAATTAAATAAATATATGAGAATAATCATAGAATTACCTTTATGCCTTCCATACTTGGTATTGGGATTTAGCTTACTTATTATGTTCTCATCACCCTTTGGAAAAGCTTTGAAACATGCTGGGATAAAGGTTATATACAGTCAGCTGGGAATAATTATAGCTCAAGTTGTGGTGAATTTACCTTATGCAATTAGGATTTTGAGAACGGCTTTTTTAGAGGTGGACAGTAGGCTGGAGTTTATAGCAGGAACCTTGGGAGCATGCAAGTTTACTAGATTTTTAACTATTACACTTCCCCTTGCAAAAAACTCTATAATAGGAGCGTTGATTTTGACTTGGTCTAGGGGCCTTGGCGAATTTGGAGCCACCTTGATGTTGGTGGGAGTTACAAGAATGAAAACAGAAACACTTCCTGGAAGTATATATTTAAATGTGGCAACGGGAGACAATGGAGTGGCCATGGCTTCGGCCTTAATCTTACTTTTAATTTCATCAATTTCTTTATTTGCTTCCAATTATTTCACAAACAAAGATTTGCAAAGAGATAGAATGAAGGATGTGGTAGGAAAATGAAAAAGTTAATAGATATAGATCAGTTTTCCATAAGTGTAGGCTCATTCTCTCTTAAAAAGGTAAATTTACAAATTTATGAAAATGAGATTTTTGCCATATTGGGAAAGACTGGTTCAGGAAAAACTGTACTTTTGGAGTCCATAGCAGGTTTTTATAAAAGTAACGAAGGAAGTATAAAAATTTATGATAAGAAAGTAAATGACATACCTTTAGAAAATAGAAAAATAGGTTTTGTTTATCAAGATTATGGTTTATTTCCTCACTTAACTGTTTTTAATAATATAGCTTATGGTCTTAAAATGCAGAAAATTAATAAGAAAATTATAAAATCCACAGTGGAAGAGATTTGCAAAATTTTATCTATAGAAAATATCTTAAATCAATATCCAGGGACCTTAAGTGGAGGAGAAAAGCAAAGAACAGCTTTAGCAAGATCTGTAGTTTTAAAACCTAAAATTCTATTAATGGATGAGCCTTTTTCTGCTTTGGACCCTACCACAAAAAAGAGCATGTATGATGAAATAAAAAAAATACATAAAATCTTTGGATGTACTATAATTTTTGTAACTCATGATTTTAATGAAGCTCAAATAATGGCAAATAGAATAGGTATTTTGTCCAGTGGTCAATTAAAATCAGTGAGAAAAAGTGAGGAATTGTTTAATGAGTATAAAGATGAGGATATTAATGAGTTTTTGGGGATAAGAAAGGGGAAATATTATGACAAAAGAAGAGTTATTTCAAACATTACATAAGTATTTTGAAGACTTAATAAAAGAAAATAATCTGGGAGATAGTGATATAGTAATTAACTCTAAAACACTGACTCCCAAGGAGGCAATAGGTATTGTAAAAAGAAAAGACTTTCCAATTATAGTGGGGAAAGATGTAATGGTTCAAGCTGAGTTTCAAGGGGCAATAGGTCAAGCATTTACAGATTCACCTTCAGTTTTTAGAGGAAGTTTAAAAGAAATATTACAGTTGGATATACTAAATGATTCCCATGGAAGGGGACTTTTCTTAGCTAGTTTAAATGCAGTTATGTGTAAATTAAACATGACTACAAATACTATTCATTGTAAAAATAATGATACAGAAATTTGTGCTGAGAAGTTTGCTGACTATGTGAGAGAAAATTTCAAGAATAAAAAAATTGCACTAATCGGATATCAACCAGCCATATTGGAATCTTTAGCAAAAGAAAATAATATACGTATATTAGACTTAAATCCAGATATGGTAGGACAAAATAAATACGGAGTATTGGTGGAAGATGGTATTAAAGATTACGAAGATGTGGTAATTAACTGGAGTGATGTAGTACTTTGTACAGGAAGTACTTTATGTAATGGATCTTTAGTTAATTTTATGGATATAGGAAAAGAAGTGGTATTCTTTGGAACAACTATTGCAGGTGCTGCCAAGATATTTGATTTAAAACGAGAATGTTTTTGTTCAGTATAAAAAAAACATATGATAATTAATAGGACTCTAAAAAAACAGCTATTACATAGCTGTTTTTTTATGTTGTAAATTAAAAATTTAAATGGTAACATATTCTGAAAAAAATGCGTGATATAGTCACATAATAAAAGTATAATAAAAGCTATAATAAGAATGAAAATGATGATTATAGGAGAAATAAACATGTTTAGTAAAATTATGTATTTGCTGGCTATATTACTTTTACTTGTGTCATTAGTAAAAGATAAAAGTAAAACTAAAATAGCATTAAAGAAATCTTGGAAATCTTTTGAGAATATGTTACCTCAGTTTATAACAATAATAATTTTGATTGGAATAATACTAGTTATCTTAGATGAGCAAGTTATATCTAAATTTATAGGAGAGGGAAGTGGATTTATTGGTGTCATAATGGGAGCCTTAGTAGGTTCAATAACTTTAATCCCTGGATTTGTAGCTTTTCCTCTGGCCAGTGTATTATTAGAAAATGGTGCAGGAATAAGCCAAATTGCAGCATTTATATCTACACTTATGATGGTTGGTATAGTTACTATACCTCTTGAAATAAAGTATTGGGGTAAAAAAGCAACTTTTATAAGAAACTCTTTAGCTTTTATATTCTCACTAGTAGTAGCAATGATTATGGGGGTGATTTTATAATGAAAAATATTATTAAAAAGTACAAAGTATCCATATTAATGGTAGGTATTTTGATTTTAATGAATATTATTATGCCATATAAAGGAAAAGAAGCAACATCAATAACCATGTCAAATATTAGTGAAATGTTAAAAGTTATTCCACCTATATTTATTTTGCTGGGATTACTTGATGTATGGGTTCCTAGAGAAAAGATGATTAAATATATGGGTGATAATTCTGGTATTGTAGGTATATCAATTGCATTTTTATTAGGTTCTGCAGCTGCAGGTCCATTATATGCAGCTTTTCCTATAGCAGGAATATTATTAAAAAAGGGTGCTAATTTTTCAAATATACTTATCTTTATAGGTGCTTGGTCAACTACAAAGATTCCTTTACTTTTATTTGAGGCATCTTCATTAGGATGGAAATTTACAATAATTAGATTAATAATTGATATAGTAGGTATACTAGTAATTGCAAATATAACTAATAAGATGTTAAATAAAGAAGATAAAGATGAGATAGTTTTATTATCTGAAAAAATATAAATATTAATATCATAATAAATAAGAACCTCTATTTACATTTTTTTATAAGAAAGATATTATAATACTATGGTAAAATATTTATAAACATTATTGAAAATAGCGAAGTAAGGGGACCAAATATATTGGAAAAACTAGATATTATAGATAAAGTAAATTACAAAAAAATGATAGAACACATAAATAGTTTAGGTGGTTTTGCAAAAGATATAGGTATAAAAATGATATCAATCTCAAAAGGTTATGCAAAGGGAGAGATAAACATAAGTAAAAGTCACTTAAATCCTGGAAAATCCGTTCATGGAGGGTGTATTTTTACTTTAGCAGATACTGTGGGAGGAGCAGCCGCATGGTCTAGAGGTAACTACGTAGTAACTACTTCCAGTAATATTACTTATTTAAATCCTGCCATAGAATCTAAAAAGCTAATAGCTATTGCCAATGAAATCAAGTTTGGCAAGAAGATTTTAGTTTATGAGGTAGATATATGGGATGATAGTCATAGACTAATTGCTAAGGTTACTAATTCTTATTACAATATAGAAAAGAAATTAGATTTATAGTAAAAATAAATATTAATTATGAATGTAAAGGGTGTATTAAAAAATAATACACTCTTTTATTGTTTCAAAAAATGACAATAGTATAAAAAAATTTGATACAAATATAGATAATTATTTACAAATTTTGTATAATTAAGTTAATTGTGATTAGGGAAAAGGAAATATATTATGGAGGAATAATACATGGAAGATTTTAGGAGTAAATACACTGATATCCAGCTAGTAGAAAAAGATGATTGCTCTCAGGTATATGTGGCTATAAATAATGAAACACAGCAAAAAGTACGTATAAAAGTCCTAAGAAAAGAAAGCGATAATAAAAGATATATAAAAAGCATAACAGAAAAAATAAATATGTTAAAAGATTTAAAACATGAAAACCTAATAGGGATAAATGACATATCTAGTTTTGTAGAAAATAACTATATTTATTACTACATAGAAACGGAGTATTTCAAAAGCAGAAGCTTGTGGAATAAAGTAGTATTTAGCAAACTGACTTATATAGAAAGTTTAAATATAATTAAACAAATAGTAGAAGGTTTAAAAGAGTTTCATCACAAATCATTAAGTCATGAAAATCTAGATATTGAAAACATATTTATAAATTCAGAAAATATTGTAAAAGTTGACGTACTATCATATTTGGAGCAAAAATATGATGAGTCAGGAAAACTTATTGATGAAGAGGATTTTTACGCTGGAAGAGAAGAAGATATTTATTCTATAGGTATTATTCTATACGCATTAATAACTAGGGATTTTGATTTTAGTTCAAAAAAATTAAAGAAGAATATTAAGGAAGAAGAAGTATTTAGTATTATATATGGGGCAACTACAGATAAAGCAGATTATATGTATGAAAATTTAAATGATCTTATGTTAGATGTAAGTGCTTGCTTAGAGGGCCTACCAATAGCAGTTGAAAAAACATTGGATGAAGGGGATTCAAGTGTAGAAGAAGAGGATGTAGAAGAATATGATTCTATATCAAAGAAAAGAGGATTAATTAAGAAAGTATGCGCTTGTGCAGCTGTTATTTTAGTTTTAGTAATGGGTGTAAAGGGCATAGAACTACTTAATAAGGACAAAAAAGAAAGTGCTAAAAATAAACCAACTACAGAGATAGTAAAAGAAGAGCCTGTTGAAGAAGAACCTGTAGAAGAAGATACAGCAGTTGAAGCAGCTGATGCAACAGATATTCAATCTAATAATGTAGATACATACCAAGATGATTATTATTCAAATGAAAATACTGATAATAACAATAATATAAATAACAATTATAACAATAACAACAACAGTAATAATAACAATAATAATACTGGGAACAATAATAACGGTAACAACAATGGCAATGATAATACAGTAATACCACCATCTAATGATAATAATGAAGAACCTTCTAATCCAGGAACTGATGACTCAAATACTGGAGGAGAAGAAACACCAACACCTAATCCTAACCCAGATGAAGGTAACGAAGGAGATACTGGTGGTAGTGTACCAGACTCAGAAATAAATAGTGGAATGTAATAAGTTGAAAATCAGAAATTAGACAAAGTAAGGAGGAAGTAAAGTGAGTTGTATATTTTGTGAAATAAAAGATTATGTACTGGAAAATGACCTTGCTTATGCTATTTTTGATAAATTTCCAGCAACACCAGGTCATATGTTAGTAATACCAAAGCGACACGTTGCAAACTTCTTTGATATAACAAAAGAAGAAAGAGAAGCAATCTTTGATTTAGTAGATAAAGGAAAAGAATTGCTAGATGAAAAATACAGTCCTCATGGATATAATGTGGGAGTAAATGTAAATGAAGCTGGCGGTCAAACAGTCTTTCATGTTCATATACATTTAATGCCTAGATTTAATGGAGATGTGATTGATCCAACAGGTGGAGTAAGAGGAGCTATACCTAAATACATGAAATATAGTAAATAATAAAAAATTATATAAAATGAAAAGGATTACTTCCCAAAGGAAGTAGTCCTTTTTGTAGCAACATTTCTAAAGAAAACTTAAGAAATTGTGGATAACTCCTACACCTGGCATTCTAAAAAGTTTTAAAAAAACTAAAATTCTTTATTTCAAATTTGTAATAAAAAATATATTGAATGATAATAGACCACTGGATTATACTTAGTATGTCGACAAATTATTACGTAAAAACACTAAAAGCGATAAAATGTAGCTTAGAATTAGTAGAGGTAGGAGCTAAGAGTTATGAGGAATATAGTAATAAATAAAAAAAAAGCGTTGATAGTTTTAATAGCAGTATTAACTGTATTTGGGGTACTAAATAAGACTTTGGCATATGTGGGTAGTCAAAGACAAATTAAGGTAGAACAAGAAAGAATAGCAGAAGAAAAGAGAAAAGAAGAAGAAGAAAAGAAAAAATATGTAGTTGGTGTTAGCCATGAAGGTCAAAAATACTCTTATGATGCAAAGAAAGTATCAGAAAAACTAAGTAAATATGATTACATTAATGATGGTAAAAAAATAGTGTTTTTAACTTTTGATGATGGTACATCTAAAACTAATACACCAAAAGTATTGGATATCTTAAAGACAGAAGATGTAAAAGCAACATTCTTCTTAACTGGGCAAAACATAGAATATGGTGGACAAGAGGCAAAAGATCTTGTAAAGAGAGAATTTAATGAAGGTCATGCCATAGGAAATCATTCATATACTCATGATGTTAAAAAGTTATACCCATGTAGAACTTTAGATATGAAAGCATTTAAAGAAGACTTTGAAAAAAATGATAAGTTATTAAAAGATATCTTAGGTAAGTACTTCTCAACAAGAGTAATAAGATGCCCAGGGGGATATATGTCTTGGAAGGGTATGGAAAAATTAGATAAACATTTGGAAGAAAATAATATGGTATCTATTGACTGGTCATCTTTAAATGGAGATGCTGAAGGAAAAAGAAAAAATGCTCAGGAATTATTTAATTGTAGTATGAAAACTTCACAGGGAAAAGAAATGGTAGTTCTTTTAATGCATGACACTTATGGAAAAGAAGAAACAGTTAAGGCTTTACCAAGTGTAATAAAATACTTTAAAGATAATGGATATGAGTTCAGAACTTTATCATAAAAATATATTTAAAAGATTCTAGTAAGTAAAAAAGAAAACCATATTGTATACAACTGTGCTATTATTAACTTAAATATTTTAAATATTGTAAAAATTTACATTCTATAAAGGGGGCAATATAAATGGAAATAAAATTAAGAAAAGTTGGGATAATTGGCGTTGGTCATGTTGGAGCTCATGTGGCTTTTTCATTAGTAACTCAAGGACTGGTAGATGAACTTGTTTTAGTTGATATTAATAAACAAAAAGCTATTAGTGAAAAACATGACTTACTAGATGCTACAACATATTTACCACATAGAATAAATGTAATTGCAGGAGAATATGAAGATTTAGCAGACTGTGACATAATAGTAAATAGTGTGGGAAAAATTTTAGAAACTAGAGATAGATTAGATGAACTTCAACAAAGTGTGGATATGGTTAACACATATATTAAAAAAGTGGTGGATGCTGGATTTAATGGCATAATAATAAATATTACAAATCCTTGCGATATAATAGCTTATCATATACAAAAGGTTACAGGTCTTCCTCAGAATCAAGTTTTTGGGACAGGAACAGGTCTTGATAGTTCTAGATTTAGAAATGTAATGGCACAGTCTACAGGAATAGATCATAAATCTATTATAGGATATTCTTTAGGAGAGCATGGGGACTCTCAGATGATTCCTTGGTCAATTGTAAATTTAGGTGGAAAACCTCTAAGCCAATTGGAAAAAGAAAGACCAGAAACTTTCGGAAAGCTAGATAAAAAAGACATAACATACAAAACAATAAAAGGTGGATGGTTTACTTATGACGGCAAAAAGTGTACAGAGTTTGGTATAGCATCCACAGCAGCTAGATTTATAAAAGGAATTTATCATGATGAAAAGTTTGTAACAACTGCTTCAACATTACTAGAAGGGCAATACGGTGAAGAAGGATTATATATAAGTATTCCAGTAGTTATAGGAAAAAATGGAGTAGAAGATAAATACCAACTTAATTTAACTGAAGAAGAGTTAAAAGAATTTAAACATTCTTGTAGTGTGGTAAAAGAAAATATGTCTAAAATAAAATAGATAAAAAAGCCTTCATTGAAGTTAATTCATTGAAGGTTTTTTACACTAAAGAAATTTAATTTTCAGGAAATCAGTTGTATTTATTTTAAATAAAGGTAATATATACCTATAAGGTGGTTGTATGGAGGATAAAAATGATAAATAAAAAATTTAAAAAGTATGTAGTTACTTTTTTAGCAGGAGCTATGATAAGTAGTTTTTTTTGTGGATCAATAACAATTGATGCAAATGAGATAAGTAACAAAAAAGTATTATCAAAAGCTACTGTAAAAGTAATTGATAGGGGAACAGCAACTATAGATGGAGTTAGTGTAAGAAGTAAAAATTCAGTTAGTGGAAAATATTTAGGTAGTCTTTACACTGGTGATAAGGTAGAAATAATAGAAAAGACTAATAATGGTTGGTATAAAATTAAATACAAGAACTCTTATGCTTATGTGGGTAAAAGCTTTATAAAACTTAGTAAAACAAAAACTATAGATAATGTATTAAATACAGGAACAGTTTATAATGCCACAAAATTAACAGTAAGAGAAAGCTATTCAACAAGTTCAAAAGTTCTAGGCTATTTACCAAAAGATACAAAGGTAAGTATTGTAAGATCAACTTCAACAAACTGGTACAAAATAAAATATAAAAACTCTTATGCTTATGTAAAAGGAAGTTACATAAAACTTACTCCAAGTATTAAAGTGATTAACAAGTCTAAGTCATCAGATAGAAAAAATTTAAATGACTTTTTATTTGTTGGGGATTCCTTTACAGCAAGAATGGAAAAGACTATAAAAGGTAAAAATAAAAAGGTTTATGTTCATTCTCAAGGAGGAAGTAGACCATCTTATTGGTTAGACAAAGTAGATGAAATGCCGGATAAAAATAGTATTGATAGTGTATCTTTACTAATAGGAGTAAATGGAGTGACTGTTTCTACAAACATCAGAGATACAAAGGCTCTTATAAATCAACTTATTGTAAAATATCCAGACAAAACTATATATGTACAAAAAGTATTTCCTGTGGGGAAAAACTTTGCAGAAGGTAGCCCAACAAATCACATCAAAGCTATTAATGAGTATAATAAACAACTAAAAGACTTTTGCTCAACAAAGTCAAATGTAAAATTTATTGATGCTACAAAAGGATTTATTGATAGCAAAGGATATCTTACTAGCACTTCTGATGGATTACATATAGATAGTTCTAAAGAAGTAAAATTCTACAATAACATTTTTAGTGCTATAAAAAATGCAGAGAAAATTAAATAAGAAATTAAAAGAGATGCTTTCATATAAATTATGATAAAAGCATCTTTTTTTCATTATTATAAAATTATTATTATAAAATATTTAAAAATAAATTATTATATAATTGAGATAGTCACTGATTTTACAAAATTCATCAAAAAATTTATTGAAATATTTCTATGAAATATTTGACAAACTATCAGAATCTTTTTACAATGTAAATATAAAGACTTAGTTTAGTCAGTAAACTAAATGAAATAAATATGAAAGATTTTAATATTAAGATGTAGAAATAACGATTTTAAGGGAGAATGATATGAACATAGAAAAATTGCAATTTGGTTCAACTAATATGGGGGATAGCGTTTTTGCATTTAAATTAAAAAATAGTAATAGTATGGAAGCTGTAGTTACTAATTATGGAGCTACATTAATAAGCCTTACTATTCCAAAGAACAATGAAAAAATAGATGTGGTTCTTGGATATGATGATCTAAAAAACTATATGTCAAATCCAAAATTCTTTGGTGCAACTATTGGGCCTAATTGTAATCGTATTAATAATGCATGCTTTACTTTAAACAATATTGAATATAATTTAGAACAAAACGATAATAGCAATAATTTACATAGTGGTGGAAAAGGATTTCATAAAGTTGTGTGGAATTATTACTTGAATGAAAAAGAAAATTATGTCGAGTTTACTTATTTTAATTTGGATAAAACACAAGGATTTCCAGGAAATTTAACGGTAAAAGTCAGATACACTTTGACTGAAGATAATGAATTGAAATTATCTTATGAAGGAGTAAGTGACAAAGATACTGTTGTAAATTTAACTAATCATAGTTATTTTAATTTGTCAGGACATAAGAGCAAAGATGCAACTAATCAACAACTATGGATAAATTCCAAATACTTTACACCAGTAAAAGATAGCAAAGCCATCCCAACAGGTGAAATTAAATGTGTAAAAGGAACACCAATGGATTTTACAATTCCAAAAAAAATAAATTCTCAAATTGATGAAAATTATGATCAACTGCTATTTTGTGGTGGTTATGACCATAACTTTGTAATAGATAAGACGGAAGAAGGTATAGAAAAAATAGCAGAACTTTATGATGAAAACACAAATATTGCTATGGAAGTATATTCAGATAGTGAAGGCGTACAATTTTATGCAGGAAACTTTATATCTGGAGGACCTATAGGTAAAGACAACACTTTATATGAAGACAGATGCGGCATATGTTTAGAAACACAATATTTCCCAGATTCAATTAACAATGAAAATTTCAAATCTCCTATTTTAAAAGCAGGAGATAAGTATGAGAGTACCACTATTTATAAATTTATAAAAAAATAAATAAGTATAAAATAGGTTGTTTTAATAATGAAAAGATATTTTAAATTAGTTATTAGTCAAATAAAATAACCTATTATTATAAATATTAAAAAATTTAGGGGGAAAGCACTAATGAAAAAAATTTTTGGGAAAATATTAGCATTATCAATGAGTGTGATGTTAGTATTATCACTAACTGCATGTTCTAGTTCTGGTTCAGGATCAGGAGACAAAAAAGAAGGTGGAAAAATAGGTGTTGCTATGCCTACAAAAGATTTACAACGTTGGAACCAAGACGGTGAAAACATGAAAAAAGAATTAGAAGCAGCAGGATATGAGGTAGACTTACAATATGCAAACAATGATATAGCTACTCAAGTTTCTCAAATTGAAAACATGATAACTGGTGGATGCCAACTTTTAGTTATAGCATCAATCGATGGTGGTTCTTTAAGTACAGTTTTAGAAGAAGCTAAAACTGAAGAAATACCTGTTATAGCTTATGACCGTTTAATAATGGATACAGATGCAGTATCTTATTATGCTACATTTGATAACTATAAAGTTGGTCAAATACAAGGTCAATATATAGTTGATACTTTAAAATTAGATGAAGAAAAAGGACCTTTTAACTTAGAATTATTCACTGGTTCTTCTGATGATAACAACTGTCACTTCTTCTTTGGTGGAGCAATGGATGTATTACAAAAATACATAGATGATGGAAAATTAGTTGTTCAATCTAAACAAACAAAATTCGAAGAAGTTGCTACTCCAAACTGGTCAACTGAAGAAGCTCAAAAAAGAATGGATAACATATTAACAGCTAACTACACAGGAGACAAAAAAGTAGATGTTGTATTATCTTCTAATGACTCTGTTGCAAATGGTATAACAAATGCTTTAAAATCTGCTGGATATACAAAAGATAACTTCCCTGTATTAACAGGACAAGACTGTGATATAACTTCTGTTAAAAATATCTTAGCTGGAACTCAATCAATGTCAGTATTCAAAGATACTCGTACATTAGCAACTCAAGTTGTTAAAATGGTTGGACAAATAATGTCAGATGAAAAAGTAGATGTAAATGATGAAAAATCTTATGACAATGGAAAAGGTGTAATACCAACTTACTTATGTGAGCCAGTATTCGCAGATGCTAATAACTACAAAGAATTATTAATAGATTCAGGATACTATACTGAAGATCAATTAAAATAGTAGCTTTATACATTAGTTTATAAAATCAAATAGGGTAAATATAAGCGATTATATTTACCCTTGTAAGTTAAAGGGGAGAGGTAATTGGCTGAAATTATATTAGAAATGAAAAATATTACCAAGGAATTTCCTGGAGTTAAAGCTTTAGATAATGTAAACCTTCAAGTTGAGGAAGGAGAAATTCATGCTTTAGTTGGAGAAAATGGAGCTGGTAAATCTACTCTAATGAATGTACTAAGTGGTGTGTATCCTTATGGTAGTTATACAGGAGATATAGTTTATAAAGGTGAAGTTTGTAATTTTAAAGAAATAAAAGATAGTGAGAAAAAAGGTATAGTAATCATACACCAAGAGTTGGCATTAGTACCTTATATGAGTATAGGAGAAAACATATTTTTAGGAAATGAACAAGGTAAAAAAATGGCAATAGATTGGAATAAAACTTATTCCGACGCAGAAGGATTATTAGAGGTTGTAGGGCTTCAAGAATCTTCACAAACTTTAATAAAAGATATAGGTGTAGGAAAACAACAGTTAGTTGAAATAGCAAAGGCTTTATCAAAGAGTGTTAAACTGCTTATATTAGATGAGCCAACAGCATCATTAAATGAACAAGAATCGCAAAAATTACTAGATTTATTATTGGAATTCAAGAAAAAAGGAATGACTTCCATAATAATCTCACATAAATTGAATGAAATATCTTATGTTGCCGACAAAATAACAATTATTCGTGATGGATCTACTATAGAAACTTTAGATAAAAAAATAGATGATTTTAGTGAAGAAAGAATAATTAAAGGAATGGTTGGTAGAGATTTAACTAATAGATTCCCAGCAAGAGAAAATATTGAAGTGGGAGATGTTTGTTTAGAAATCAAAGACTGGAACGTATATCATGAACAATTCTCGGGGCGTAAAGTTGTTGATAATGTTTCTATAAATGTACGTAAAGGTGAAGTTGTAGGAATATCAGGACTTATGGGAGCTGGTAGAACAGAACTTGCCATGAGTGTTTTTGGAAAAAGTTATGGTACAAATATTAGTGGACAAATTTTTATTAATGGAAAAGAAGTTAAATTAAATACTGTCAAAGATGCTATCTATAATAAATTAGCTTATGTATCAGAAGATAGAAAAGGAAATGGGCTAATATTATCAAATCCTATTAAGGTTAATACAACTATGGCAAGAATGGATAAGATTAGTAAACATAATGTTATAAATAAAGATGAAGAGGTTAAAGTAGCTGAAGAGTATAAACAAAAGTTAAGAACAAAATGCCCTTCTATAGAACAAAATGTAGGTAATCTTAGTGGAGGAAATCAACAAAAAGTACTATTAAGTAAGTGGATGTTTGCAGAGCCAGAAGTACTAATACTTGATGAACCAACTCGTGGTATAGACGTTGGAGCAAAATATGAGATTTACTGCATAATCAACGATTTAGTTGCAGCAGGAAAATCAGTAATTATGATCTCGTCTGAATTACCAGAAGTACTAGGAATGAGTGACCGTATCTACGTTATGAATGAAGGTAAAATTGTGGGAGAGCTTAACAAAGAAGAAGCAGATCAAGAACTTATAATGTCATGTATTTTGAAATCAAGTCAAGGAGTGTAGAATTATGGAAAAAGCAAAAGAATTTAATAGTATGGACAAAATGAAAGTTTTTATAAAAAAGAATACCATGCTTATAGCTTTGGTTATAGTTGCATTGTTTTTCCAAGTTAAAACTGGGGGAACACTTCTAGCACCAAGAAATATAACAAACTTAATATCTCAAAATGGTTATGTTGTTATACTTGCTGTTGGGATGTTAATGTGTATATTAACAGGTGGTAACATAGACTTATCTGTTGGTTCTATAGTAGCTTTAGTTGGAGCATTGGCAGGAACATTAATAGTAACTAAAGGTATGAATGTATATTTAGCTATTGCTATATGTTTAGCTGTGGGAATATTGATAGGTATATGGCAAGGATTTTGGATTGCATATGTTAGAATACCAGCCTTCATAGTAACACTATCAGGAATGTTGCTTTGGAGAGGTGTAGCCTTAATGATATTAGGTGGATTAACAATTTCACCATTCCCAGAAAATTACTTAAACCTATTTAATAGTTATATACCAGATCCTTTTGGTGGCGAAATCAACATTATGTGTATGATAGTAGCTATAGTAGTTTGTACTATTTTAGTATTTACTGAACTTGTAAGTAGAAAAAATAGAACTAGAAAAGGTTATAGCACAGGAAGTATGGCACAACTTTTAACTAAATTAGTAGTAATTTGTGCATTAATATTATTTGCAGGATATAAGTTAGCAAATCATAAAGGTATACCAACTATATTAGTATTGTTAGCAGCAGTAGTTCTTATTTACTCATACTACACATCAAGAACTGTTAATGGTAGATACTTATATGCAGTTGGTGGAAATGAAAAAGCTGCAAAATTAAGTGGTATAGATACAAATAAAGTATTATTTAAATCTTATGTAAATATGGCATTTTTAAGTGCAGTAGCTGCATTAATGTGTGTTGCTCGTTTCAACTCTTCTGCGCCTACAGCAGGTATGAACTACGAACTAGATGCAATAGGAGCTTGTTTCATAGGTGGAGCATCAGCTTATGGTGGAACAGGAACAGTTGGTGGAGCAGTAATAGGTGCAATATTCATGGGTGTATTAAACAATGGTATGTCAATTATGGGTATAGATGCCAACATGCAAAAAGCAGTAAAAGGTTTAGTTTTACTTGCAGCAGTAGCATTTGATGTTATATCTAAGAAGAGAAAACAATCTAAGTAGTTAGCAAATATGACTAATCATATTTGCTACTTAGAACTAAGTTATCAATTTCAAGGAAGTTTTTACTAACAATGTAAACACCGCCTAATAAAATTGAATTGTTTTGAAGTGTTGTTGGAACTATGTTTATATACTCTGACATACGGCTGTTCATACTATTTTTTATCTTTTCTATTATATTAGGAAGATAAGTAGTTATGGCACTGTTTATGATAATAATATGAGGGTTGAAAGTAGTTAAAATATTATTTATGGCTATGGACATATAATCAATGAAAGATTTAATAACTTGATTAGCTTCTATATCTCCATATAAATAATCTGAAATTAGAACATCTATATCTTTTATCTCTAAACCTTTTAGTTGAGAGTAATTTCGAAGAAGTGATGTTTCAGATACATATTGCTCTAAGCAACCATTATTACCACAGGGACAAGGTTTTCCGTTTGGAACAACAATAGAGTGACCAAATTCACCGGCAAAGCCGTTATAACCTGTATAAAGTTTATTATCTATAATTAGACCAAGACCAACTCCTGTATGAATACTTATATTTACTATGTTGGAATAACTATTGAAGAAAGTTTTTTCACCTATAACAGATAGATTAGCTTCATTCTCTATATATACAGGAATATTAAAAGTTTTATTTAGATCAGAAGCCATATCTAGTTCAGTTAAATTGTAATAAGGTGTAAATATAACTTCATTATTAAATGTAATACCATGAATACCAATAGTGATTCCCACAACACCATATTTTGAATGTGGAACTAAAGTTATAAGATGCTTTATTATAGCTTTAAGTTTTTCTAAAAGTGTTGCAGAATCTAAATTATTTTTATAATGAGAAGAGTATATTCTCTCACCTTTTAAATCTGAAAGGTATACAGCAATATATTCTGCGTTTAAATCTATGGAAATGGCATAAGCACATTTTTGGTTAAAGCATAAAAGTATAGGCTTACGACCTACGTGAGTATCTTTACTTCCAATTTCAATTACTAAAGAATGATCAATTAAATCTTGTACAATGGCAGAAATAGTGGCCTTAGTCAAATTCAGCTTCTTAGAAAGATCTGCACGAGATATGGGACCATAATTTAAAATAGACTCAAGTATAAGATGGTTATTAATATTTCTAATTAATTCTTGACTTGCAGCAGGCATGTTAATCTCCTTTTACTAAATATAATATTTAATATTATTTTAGCACATAAAGAAGATATATAGAATAATTAGAAAATAGTAAATAAAGATTTCAATATCTTATAAATAAATATTATATTTTAAAATATTATTTAATTAGTTCAATCAATAAACAAATGGAGGAATGTTAATAATGAGTACAATGGTAGAAACAAAAACATATTTTAAAGGAATAGAAAAAATAAATTATGAAGGACCAACAAGTAAAAATCCTTTAGCTTTCAAATACTACAATCCAGATGAAGTAGTAATGGGGAAAACAATGAAAGAACATTGTAGATTTGCGATGAGTTACTGGCATACATTAACATATATGGGGAATGATCCATTTGGTGGAGCAACTATGCACAGACCTTGGGATCAAAGAGAAGATGCTATGGAAATAGCAAAAGAAAGAGTACATGCATCATTTGAATTTATGGAAAAAATGCAAATACCATTCTTCTGCTTCCACGATGTGGACGTAGCTCCAAGAGGAAATACTTTAGCTGAAACTAATGCTAACCTTGATGAAATAGTAAAAGTAATAAAAGAAGAAATGAAAAGAACAGGTATCAAGTGTTTATGGGGAACTACTAATGCCTTTAGTGATGATAAGTTTGTTCATGGTGCTGGAACTTCTTGCAATGCAACAGTATTTGCTTATGCTGCAGCTCAAATCAAAAAAGCTATGGAAGTAACTAAAGATTTAGGTGGAGTTAACTACGTATTCTGGGGTGGAAGAGAAGGATATGAAACACTTCTAAACACTGATACAGGATTAGAACTTGATAACTTAGCTAGATTATTACAAATGGCAGTAGATTATAAAAAAGAAATAGGATTTGAAGGACAGTTATTAATAGAACCAAAACCAAAAGAGCCAACTAAACATCAATATGATTTTGATACTGCAACAGTTTTAGCATTCTTAAGAAAATACAATTTACAAGATGATTTTAAATTAAATATAGAAGCTAACCATGCTACATTAGCTCAACATACATTCCAACATGAATTAAACCAATGTAGAATAAATGGGGTATTAGGAAGTGTTGATGCTAACCAAGGTGATTTAATGTTAGGATGGGATACAGATCAATTCCCAACAAACGTATACGATACTACTTTAGCTATGTATGAAATATTATTAGACGGTGGATTTGACAAAGGTGGATTAAACTTCGACTCTAAAGTTCGTAGAGCTTCTTTTGAAGAATCTGATTTATTCTATGCTTATATAGCAGGTATGGATGCTTTTGCTAGAGGATTAAAAGTTGCAGCTAAATTAATAGAAGATAAAGTATTTGAAGAATTTAAAGAAAGAAGATATGCTTCTTATACAGAAGGTTTAGGAAAAGATATAATAGATGGAAAAGTTGGATTTAAAGAATTAGAAGCTTATGCGCTACAAAATGGAGTAACTCCAAATGTTTCAGGAAGACAAGAATTATTAGAAAGTATATTAAATCAATATATAATGGAAACTAAATAGTAAAGTATTTTAAAGGTTGTAATAAATATAGCTTCTGCTTTCTTTACTACAACCTTTTTTACAATTAATAAAAACATAAAATTTGAGAAAATAATATGCAGGGGGATGCTTATGTATTATATAGGTATAGATTTGGGAACTTCGGCAGTAAAATTACTTTTAATGAATGGTGAGGGAAAAATATGTAATATTGTATCAAAAGAATATCCTCTATATTTTCCTAATCCAGGATGGTCTGAGCAAAATCCAGAAGACTGGTATGCACAAACTATGGTAGGTTTAAAAGAATTAATAAAAGATATAGATAAAAGTCAAGTGGCTGGAATAAGTTTTGGTGGACAAATGCATGGACTTGTTATTTTAGATGAAAATGATGATGTAATAAGACCAGCTCTTCTTTGGAACGATGGAAGAACAAAAGAAGAATGTGATTATTTAAATGAAGTAATAGGAAAAGAAACTTTATCAAAATATACAGCAAACATATCTTTCACAGGATTTACTGCACCTAAGATTTTATGGGTAAAAAACAAAGAGCCAGAAAACTTTGCAAAAATTAAAAAGATAATGTTACCTAAGGATTACATAGCGTATAAATTAAGTGGTGTTCACTGCACAGATGTGTCAGATGCTTCAGGTATGTTAATATTTGACGTGGAAAATAGATGTTGGTCAAAAGAAATGATAGATATTTGTGGAATAAAAGAAGAACAATTGGCAAAAGTGTACGAAAGTTATGAAGTTGTAGGTAATGTAACTGATGAAATAGCAAAAGAGTTGGAAATACCAAATACAGTAAAAGTTGTAGCAGGTGCTGGAGATAATGCAGCAGCAGCCATAGGTACAGGAACTGTGGGAGATGGTAGATGCAACATATCTCTTGGAACATCAGGAACTATATTTATATCTTCTAAAAAGTTTGGAGTAGATTCAAACAATGCTCTACATTCTTTTGACCATGCTGATGGCAATTATCATTTAATGGGATGTATGTTAAGTGCAGCCTCTTGTAACAAATGGTGGAGTGAAGAAATCTTAAACACAAAGGATTATGCTAAAGAACAAGAAGATATCACTAAACTTGGAGAAAATAATGTTTACTTCTTACCATATTTAATGGGTGAAAGATCTCCTCACAATAACCCAAATGCAAGAGGAACATTCATAGGAATGAGCATGGATACTTCTAGAAGTGATATGACTCAAGCAGTTTTAGAAGGTGTTGCTTTTGCTCTTAGAGACTCATTAGAAGTGGCAAAATCACTAGGTATAAATATAGAAAGAACAAAAATCTGTGGTGGTGGAGCAAAAAGTCCATTATGGAAGAAAATTATTACAAACGTGCTTAATTTAAAAGTTGATATGATAGAAAGTGAAGAAGGACCAGCCCTAGGTGGTGCCATACTTGCAGCTGTAGCTTGTAAGGAGTTTGAAAGTATTGAAGATGCAGTTAATAAATTAGTAAAAGTAACAGAGACTATAGAGCCAGAAAAAGAATTAGTAGAAAAATATGAGGATAGATATAATAAGTTTAAGAAGATCTATCCAACAGTTAAAAACTTATACGATGAATTAATATAAAAAAGTAAGGATGATAATTTTTAATTATCATCCTTACTTTTTTACCTTTATGTAAAATTAATGATAGGTAAAACTTATAACAATCATTAGAATTTCAAATGTATAAATGACCTTTTTAATATCTAAATATGGCTAATACTATGGTATAATTTATTAATTAAAATGAACTGAACTATGAGAGGGAGTGAGCATAATGAATAATTTAAACGAAAAGTTATTAGCTGAAATATCTGATTTTAGATCACTTGGTCACAAATTTGAAAGAAAAGAAATATCTGCCTTAGAATTTAAGGGTACTTCAGGTGGAATGGGTGTTTATGCACATCGTGGTGGAGAGGAGCTTATGATAAGACTTAGAATACCATCTGGAATTTTAAATGTTGAGCAAATAAAATTAATTTATAAATTTGCAAGTGAGAGAAATTTAGATAGTGTACATACTACTACACGTCAAGCTGTGCAATTACATGGATTAAATATAGATGAAGTTTGCGACATAATGGAAGAAGGGTTTCAACACAATATATACACTAGAGGTTCAGGAGGAAACTTCCCAAGAAATGTTTCTATTTCACCCTTAAGTGGAGTGGATAAAGAAGAAGCTTTTGATGTAACTGAATATGCTAAAGCAGTAAATGAGCATTTTATAAAAAAAATAACTACTTATAAATTGCCAAGAAAGTTAAAAGTATCTTTTTCAAGTAGTGAAAGTGATAAAGGTAATGCTCAAGTAGCAGATTTAGGGTTTATAGCTACTAAAAAAGATGATAAAGAATTTTTTAAAGTTTATTTAACAGGAGGACTTGGACAAAATCCTCTTAAATCAGTTGAATTTGGAGAGTTAATAGAACCTGAGGAAGTATTATATCATGTAGAAGCCATAACTAATTTATTTATTTCAGAAGGTGATTACTCAAATAAAAATAAAGCTCGTAGTAGATATATACAAGCAAGAATGGGTGAAGAAGCACTAATTGAATGTTATAAAAAACATTTAGCTGAAGTTATGGAAAAAGAAGATTTAGGTTTAGTTGTAAATAAAAAAGAATACAATAAAAAAGGAATAAAAACAGATTTAGTTCATCCTAGATTAATAGAACAAAAACAAGAAGGTTTATATACAGTTTATTTCCATCCAATTGGAGGAATTTTAAAATTAGATACTCTAAAATCCATAATCGAAAATATAGAAAATATAGAAGACGTTGAAATAAGATTATCAATGAGTGAAGGTATATATATAAGAAACTTAAATGGAAATGAAGCAAAAGAATTAATAGAGCTTACTCAAAGCTTAGGTGGGGAAACTTTATTAGCTCAAAGTACAGCATGTATAGGTGTACCAACATGCCAAATAGGTATTGCTCATAGTCAATACTTACTAAATGAAATATTAGAATATTTTAAATCAAAAGGTTTAGAAAAAGATATATTACCAGAACTTCGTATTTCTGGTTGTAACAATTCATGTGGAACACACCAAATAGGAGCACTTGGATTTGCTGGTAGGAAAAAAAGAGTCAATGATGTCTCAAAAGAAGCGTTTGAACTTCATATGGATGGAAGACATGGAAAAGATGGAGCAGTTTTAGGTAAAAAAGTTGGAGATATAATAAGAGAAGATATTCCTAAGTTCTTATATGATTTAGCTATGGAGATAGATAATTCAAAAACAACATATGAAAAATTTATAAATAATAATACAGAAGATCTAGATAAAATAATTAATAAATATTTAGCATAGTGATGAGAGGGTGTAAAGTAATTTACACTCTTTTTTATATAAAATCCTTGACTTAGAGTTAACTCAAAGGATTACTATTTAAGCAAAGGAAAAAGGCATTGTTTATGGAAAAGGTGCTTATAACAATTATTGAAGTAAGTAAAAAAATATATGACAAATTTAGTCACATTATTTAGTATTTTGTAGTATTATAATTAGACTACTAAATATATAAGGTGATATATTATGTCAAATAAAAATTGTAATAGAAGAAATCTTCTAATTAAAGAATTTAAGCATGACTGGGATGAACTTAATATATCTTTTAAAGCACTAATTATGGTGGGAATAATATTATTTTTAGTGGTAGTATTAATTGCTTTTTTTAGTGATGGAGGCAATGGAATTAAAAGTTCCTTAGAAGTAGCATTTAGATCAACTCTAGCCTCTGTATTTGGTTTTCTCTTAAGTTCAAATATTAAGTTTAATAAAAAAGAGAAACAAATAAAAATAGAAGAGATAAAAGGTGAGTTAAATAAGCTAGAACAAAAAATAGATACTTTAGATGAAGATTTAGGAAAAGAAAATAAACAATGTGAATTAGAGCCATATTACAGTTATAAAGATATTAATTTAGTTCAAATAGTTATAGCACTAGGAATATGTATAATATGTATATCTGTTTTAAATATTTTGTTACTAACTAATAATTTAGAAAACATACAAACTATATCTCAAATTAGAGACTTGATGTGTAGCTCCATTGGATTTTTAATAGGAGAGTCAGGCAAAAAGTAGATATATGTTATAATATATTTTTAATTAAACCCGACTAAGTAGACGATATAAATAGTCTATTTAGTCGGGTTTTAAATTTTTATTATTTAATATAAAATTTGCCTTGACTTAGAGTCTACTCCAAGGGTTATTATAAAATTAAAATAGAAAAAATTTAGAGGACTATAAATTATAAAACCAAAGTCATGAAAAAGTCTATGAAATATGTAAATTATAGGAATATGAAAGGAATATGCTTATGACAATTACTGAAGTAAGTAAAAAATATGGATTATCAGCAGATACTTTAAGATATTACGAAAGAGTAGGTCTAATACCAACAGTACACCGAAATAAAAGCGGTGTAAGAGACTATAACCAGGAAGATTGTAATTGGGTGGAGTTTATAAAATGTATGAGGGGAGCAGGCCTTCCTATAGAAGTTTTAATAGACTATGTTACTATGTTCCAGCAAGGAGACTCAACTATTGATGAGAGAAAAGCATTACTAATAGATCAACGTAAAGCTTTAGGTGAAAAAATTGAAGAAATGAATAAAACTTTAGAGCGTTTAGATCATAAAATTGATTTATATGAAAAAGGCTTAATGATGAATGAAAAAGAATTAAGAGAAAAAAATCAATAAATTTAAAGAGCCTAGCTACTAAGTAGTTAGGTCTTTTACCCATATTTATTTTTAAAGGGATATTTTGAATTGTATATTACTTATTAAATGAATACTATTAATAATATGGAGAATAAAAAATAAGTAATTGGGGGTAATATAATGGAAACTAAAAAATTAGGATTTGGTCTTATGCGCTTGCCACTTATTGATGAAGATGACCAGGGAAGTATTGATATAATTAAATTTACTTCTATGGTAGACGAATATATAAAAAATGGATTTACTTATTTTGATACAGCATATCCTTATCATAATGGAAACAGTGAGAGAGCATTTAGAGAGGCAGTAGTAAAAAGATATCCAAGAAATGCTTATACTATAACAGATAAATTACCAATGTTTATGATAAATGAAAAGTCTCAAATTCCTAAAATATTTAATGAGCAGTTGATAAAATGTGGAGTAGAGTATTTTGATTACTACTGGCTACATGGAATAACAGATCAAACATATTTATTATCAGAAGAAATGGGAGCTTTTGAATTTATTAAAGAAAAAAAATCAGAAGGTAAAATTAAACATATTGGCTTTTCTTTTCATGATAGCGCTGAGGTCCTTGATAAAATACTTACCAATCATCCAGAAATGGAATATGTACAGCTACAAATTAACTATATAGATTGGGAAGATAATATTGTTCAATCAAGAAAATGTTATGAAGTGGCTAAGAAACACAACAAGCCTGTAATTGTTATGGAACCAATTAAAGGTGGTTCTTTAGCCAATATTTCACCAGATGCAGAAAATTTATTTAAGGAAGAGAATAATCAACTTTCCATAGCATCCTGGGCAGTAAGATATGCAGCATCTTTAGACAATGTAATGGTTGTATTAAGTGGAATGAGCAATAAAGAACAACTTCAAGATAATATAAGTTATATGAAGGAATTTAAACCATTAAATGAAATAGAAGAACAAGTTATTGAAAAGGCAGGAACTATAATAAAGTCAAGCATAGCAATTCCTTGTACATCATGTCATTACTGTACAGAAAACTGTCCTAAAAATATTGCAATACCAGAATGCTTTTCAATTTATAATAGTCTTAAAAGATTTGGATCATTACAGCTTAGGTTTTCATTGGCGTGTTATAGCCACTTAATAGAAAAGCATGGAAAAGCATCACAATGTATAGAATGCGAGCAGTGTGAAAATGTTTGCCCACAACATCTTCCAATAACAACATATTTAAAAGAAATTGCCCATGAATTAGAACTCAATGAATAAAAAAGTGGAAAAAATTTAAAAAAAATTATAAAATGACAATATAGATTAACAAACTAGGGGGAAGACAATGAGTAATAAATTATATTTAGAATGTTACAGTGGAATTAGTGGAGATATGACGGTTGCAGCCTTATTGGATTTGGGGGCTAGTGAAGCAGTTTTAAATAAAGCTTTGAAAAGTTTACCAGTTGATGGTTTTAAAACGCAAATAAGTAGAGTGATAAAAAGTGGATTAGATGCTTGCGACTTTAATGTAATTTTAGATGATAAACACGAAAATCACGACCATGATATGAACTATCTTTATGGTGAACATGACCACAGTCATGACCATCACCATGACCATGACCATCACCATGATCATTCTCACAATCATCACGATCACGATCATAATCATAATCATGACGAGGAACATTCTCATGAACATAATGATCACCATGAACATCGTGGATTATCAGATGTAATTTCTATTATTGAAAAAGCTGATATTACAGATAAAGCAAAACAAATTGCAGTGAAGATTTTTAATATATTAGGGGAAGCAGAAGCAGCAGCTCATGGAGTTAGTATAGATGAAGTACATTTTCATGAGGTTGGAGCAGTAGATTCTATAGTAGATATAATAGCCGTAGCAGTTTGCTTGGATAATTTAGAAATAGAAGAAGTAGTTGTACCAGTACTATATGAAGGATGTGGATTTATTCGTTGTCAACATGGAGTAATACCAGTTCCAGTACCAGCAGTTTCCAAAATCGTGGCAAATAATAACCTAAAACTTCGTCTTACAAATATAGAAGCAGAGTTAGTAACTCCTACAGGTGCAGCTATTGTGGCAGCTATAAAAACAGAAGATAAACTTCCTGGGGAATTTTCTATTAAAAAGATAGGTTTAGGAGCAGGTAAAAGAACATACGAAAGACCAAGTATATTAAGAGCCATGATTATAGAAGATGAAAGCGAATACAAAGACTTTATTGTAAAGTTAGAAAGCAATATAGATGATTGTTCAGGAGAAGCTTTAGGATATGTAATGGAGCGTTTATATAAAGCAGGAGCTAGAGATGTTCACTATATTCCAGTATTTATGAAAAAGAATCGTCCTTCTTATCAATTAAATGTTATTTGTAAGGAAGAAGATGTGGAAACGTTAGAAGATATTATTTTTGAAGAAACTACAACTATTGGAATTAGAAAACAAAAAATGGAAAGAAGTATCTTAAAAAGAGAAATTAAAAATGTGAAAACTTCACTAGGAGAAGTAGTAGTAAAAGTTTGTCACTTATCTAGGGGAAAAAGAGTTTATCCAGAGTATGACAGTATAATAGAAATGTGCAAAAAACATAATAAACCTTATCAAGACGTGTATCAAATTATAGTAAAAGAATGTGGCGATAAATTAAATTAATTAATTTTTGCATTATAGTAATAATATTGAGGAAAAATAAGTTATGAAACTATAGATGAAATAAAAAAGGAGATAAACTTATAATGAAAGAATATTATTGTCCACATTGTAAAAACAAACTAGAAGTTTTAGAAGGCTGAGGAAGTATAAGCTATTATTGCCAGGAGTGCAATATGATGATATCTAGAAAAAGAATCCTAACGAAAGAAGAGATTTGTGAGGAAGAAAAAAAGTGATATAAAACAACTTATACAAATAAAGGGATTCATAAACATTTATAGAATAATATGTCTAAAGAACTTATTTGAGCCCTGTAGTTGCCTGAATTGGTAATGAAATCATATGGTTGGTCATATAAATTGTAGAATCAGTGTAGTGGCTTAAGTTAAGTTAATTTTCTATAGATGGAGGAAAAATAATAGTGGAAATTAGAATAAAGTATAAAAACAAAGAACTAGATTTTACTTCAAAAAAAGAATATATAAAAGAAAATATATTGATACCCTACGGACAATTAGCAGCAGAAAAGGCATCTACTCCAATATCTATGTCAGATTCTTCAATGCTTATGGATTTGGAAAGTGAAATGTGCTTAAAAATATTAAACATTTGGGAAATTAACAAATACAATTTAGATGCGAATCAGATTTTAAGTGAAAATATTTTATTGAACAGAGAAAAATTTATCTACAAAATGCTTCTTGGAAAAATACTAAGATTAATACCTGGAGGTGTTACTATATTATCAATAGGTATAAATAATTCTCTTGCAAGAAGATTTACTCAAGCTTTAGGATATGCAGTATCAGAATTATGCTCATCTTATATTAATTTAGCAGTAGATGAAAAACATGTTAATCCAATAGAGATTTTTACAAAAGAAGCATTAGAAGATTTAATAGAGAGTTACTTAATAGAATATAATAAAACCGTATTAAATTAGACATATATAAAGCAGAAGAATAATAATTATCTTCTGCTTTTTTATTAAGCAAAAAAAAATAATAAAATTATTATAACTATGTTGCAAAACAAGGTAGAGTGGAGTATATTATAAATAGAGTAGGTTGTAATGCAAGTTACCTTGCTATATTGTATTACAACATAGGAGGTATAAAATGAATTCAACACAAATGTTAAAGGGCATTTTAGAAGGATGTTTGTTGGCTGTTATATCAGAAGAAGAAGTATACGGATATGAAATGACCCAAAAATTAGAATTATATGGATTCAATATGGTTAGTGAAGGGAGTATATACCCCTTATTAATAAGAATGAAAAAAGAAGGGTTAGTTACAACAACTACTAAATCATCAGAGAGTGGGCCAAAGAGAAAGTATTATTCTTTAACAGATAAGGGGAAAGAACAGTTAGAGAGTTTCATTGGAATATGGAAAGATATATCAACTAGCGTAAATAAATTGTTGGAAGGGAAGTAAGGAGGAGTAGGTTATGAGTAAAAACTATAATTATACAATATCTAAAGAAGGGGAAGAGTTCATATTAAATCTAAATATGTATTTAATGAGTACAGGAAAAAGTGAAGATGAAATTAAGGAGTTTATAGCTGAAGCAGAAGAGCATTTGATGCTTGGAGAGCGAGAAGGAAAAAGTGTAGAAGATATTTTTGGAAATTCACCAGAGGAATATGCAAAATCTGTGGCTCAAGAATTGTCTTTTAGTAAAAAAGAATTAATAGAAACAGCTTTAATGTTTATTCTAGGCTTTGGAACATGGCTATTTTTAGGAAAGATAAAAAATGGCATAGTTACCATGTCAATTATGGAAGCAATATTAAGTCCATTAGCATACATAGTTACTACTGTTTTATTAATTATCTTAGCTAGAAAATTTGCATTTAAGGACAGAAAGTTTACCATAGGAATATTTGTTTTATTTTTTATGAATACATGCTTTTTTGTTATTATAGGGCTATTGGGAAGAAATATGGAACAATCTATAGTTATTAATAAATTAGTAGTAAGTATAATAATTGGTGCACTATTTGTAGTATCTTTTGTTGTATCAAAAAAAATAGGTGTATGGTATTTAATGATGCCATTTTTAATGTATATTCCTTCCATAATAGAAAATTTTACAAATATTAGTTTTGGAAAGAATCTTTTAGTTGTTATTATCCCATATTTACTATGTATTGCCTTATCTATATTTGAATCAACAAGAATAATAAAAGCAAATGATTAAGCATTGAGGAATAATAAAAAATCTTAAGTTACAAATGGCCCTTGTCTATAATATTTATTAATGAGATTTTAAATATTAATAAATTAAATGTAAATAATAAGTATAAGTTGATAATTATAACAGAAGCTTTTTAGTATTTTTGCATAGAAATAAATTATAATATGTATTTCTAAAAGAGGCAAGTTATGTTAAAATGAAGAGATTAGACAAAAAATCGTACTGATAGTAATAATAGGAGGCACGAAATGAAAAATAACGTAACGATAAAAGATGTTGCGAAACTGTCTGGTGTTTCGATATCAACAGTTTCAAGAGTTATAAATGATTCAAAACCAGTAACGGATGAAGTTAAACAAAGAGTTTTAGACGTAATTAAAGAAACAGGTTATGTACCTAATCCTCTTGCTAGAAGTTTAGTTACTAAAAAAAGTAAATTAATAGGAGTCATAGTTCCGGAAGTATCAGACTCTTTTGTTAATGAAATATTGAACGGAATAGAAGCGGTTGCTAAGATGTATGACTACGATATACTTTTAGTTAATACTTATTCAGATAAAGAACAAGAATTAGATAGTATAAAACTACTTAAAACTAAGCAGGTTGAAGGTATAGTTATGATATCTTGGATATTAGACGAAGAACATGTAAACTTTATGAAGGAAAGTCGTATTCCAGCAGTGTACATAAGTAAAACAGCAAGAGATTACGATATATATAGTGTAAGTACAAGTAACGAAAAAGCTACTTACGACATGACTAAGTATCTAATTGAAAGTAATCACAAAGATATAGCGTTAATCATGACTAGTAAGGAAGACACTATACTAGAAAGTGAAAGAAGAACAGGTTATGAAGCTGCTCTAAGGGATAATAATATATCAGTTAGAGATGAACTAATCAAGTATGGAAATACTGATTACGAGGGCGGATATAACTCAATGAAAGAGCTTATAGATGAAAAAATAATACCATCAGCAGTTTTTGTTACAGGTGATGAAGCAGCTGTTGGAGCAATAAATGCAATTTTTGATTCAGGTTACAGTGTTCCAAAAGATATTTCTGTAGCAGGATTTAATGATACAAAGCTTGCAAAAATATATAGACCAAAATTGACAACAGTCTATCAACCTCTTTTCGATATGGGTGCAGTTTCAATAAGAGCTTTAATTAAAATAATAAACGGTGAATCTGTGGAAGAAAAGAAAATAGAATTACCATATCAAATTATGGAAAGAGAATCTGTTATAAAAAAATAGTAATTAAATATTAAAACCCAAAGGTGTATCTTTTTTGATACACCATTTTTTTGTAAAAATTACAGTTTTTAATTACATTGTTGAAAAAATAAAATGTAAGCTTTTGGAAAATACATTGGTTAAGTTTGGGGAGCATATTTTTCTATATATTTTAATTTATATTTTAAATAAAAACATTATGGTAATATATGGAAGGATAGTGCGCAGAATATGTAGAATGTTTAGAGTGAATATTTTTTAACAATTTTTAGTATGTAGTATAAACAATAAAATTTAACTATAGGTTTTGGGGAGGTTTATATGAAAAAAATAATAATCGATGGTAATAGTCTTACATTAGATGATTTAGTAAATGTTGCTAGGTATAACTTTCATGTAGAAATAAGTAAGGAGGCTTTAGAAAAAGTAAAGATTTCTAGACAAATAGTTGACGACATAGTAGATGCAGGCCAAATATCTTATGGAATAACTACTGGATTTGGTAAGTTTTCTGACGTGGCAATATCAAAAGATGAGTGTAAGCAGTTACAAACTAATCTTATAATGTCTCATTCATGTGGTGTAGGTAATCCCTTAAGCGAAGAAATTGTAAGAGCTATGATGTTACTTAGAGCAAACGCTTTATCGAAAGGATACTCAGGAGCAAGATGTGAAACCCTAGAAGTACTAACCTCTATGTTAAATAAAGGAGTTCACCCAATAGTTCCAGAAAAAGGTTCACTTGGTTCATCAGGAGATTTGGCACCACTATCTCATATGGTGCTTACTATGTTAGGTCTTGGTGAAGCAATTTATGAAGGAAAAAGAATGGAATCTAAAGATGCTATGGAAAAAGCAGGAATTAAACCTCTTGAATACTTAGGTGCAAAAGAAGGTTTAGCATTAATAAATGGGACTCAATGTATGACTGCAGTTGGTGCAATAACTGTTTATGATGCACTGAATTTAATGAAAACTGCCGATATATCTTTATGCTTAACAATGGAAGCATTAAATGGTATAACTTGCGCTATGGATGAAAGAGTTAATTTAGTCAGACCTCACAAAGGACAATTCAATACTGCAAAAAATGTGTTAACTATGGTGGAAGGCAGCGAAATGGTTACTAAGCAAGGGCAACTTAGAACTCAAGATGCATATTCCCTAAGATGTTCACCACAAATCCATGGAGCTAGCAAAGATGCTTTAGAATATGTAAAAAATAAATTAGAAATAGAAATGAACTCAGTTACAGACAATCCAATAATATTCCCAGGAGAAAATCAAAAGATTATTTCTGGTGGTAACTTCCATGGACAACCAATGGCTTTAAGTTTTGATTTCCTTGGAATTGCTTTAGCAGAAATGGCAAATATAGCTGAAAGAAGATTAGAAAAAATGGTAAATCCAGCTTTAAGTTACGGTTTACCAGCATTTCTAGTTAATCATGGTGGTTTAAATTCTGGATTTATGATAGTTCAGTATTCTGCTGCATCACTTGTTTCAGAAAATAAAGTTCTAGCTCATCCAGCAAGTGTGGACTCTATTCCTTCTTCTGCAAATCAAGAAGATCATGTTTCTATGGGAACTATAGCAGCTAGAAAAGCTAGAGATATTATGGATAATGTGAGAAAAGTTATTGCTATGGAAATATTAACAAGTGTTCAAGCAATAGACTTAAGAGGTAAGAAAAAATTAGGAGCAGGTACAGAGGCTGCTTATAATATTGTGAGAGATCATACTTCATTTATAGATAAAGATAGGATAATGTACAAAGATATAAATATTTGTGAAGATTTAATAAGAGATAATTTATTAGTTGAAGCTGTAGAAGAAGCTTTAGAGCAAGAAATACTATTATTTGAAGATATAGAACCGAAAAGACAGCTATCAGAAAATTTATAATTCAAAAGAAGATAAGGTAACTATAAACTATTTATGATTAAAAAATAAATTTTTAAAGGTCAAAGGGGAAATCAAAATGGAAAAAGCTTTGAATTTTAATAATGAAGATATTAAAAATGCTATGACGATTAAATTAACAGATATACCAAAGGAAATACCTACATTTGAAAAGGGAATAAGAAGAGCTCCAAGAAGAGAAGCAAAATTAAGCAATGCTGATATAAAATTAGCTTTAAAAAATGCTTTAAGATATATACCAGAAGAGTATCATGAAGATTTAGCACCAGAGTTTTTAGATGAATTAATGACTTATGGAAGAATCTATGGTTATAGATTTAGACCAGAAGGAAAGCTTTATGGAAAGCCAATAGACGAGTATAAGGGCAGATGTACGGATGGAAAAGCTTTTCAAGTTATGATAGATAACAACTTAGATTTTGATGTGGCACTTTATCCTTATGAACTTGTTACTTATGGAGAAACGGGCCAAGTTTTCCAAAACTGGATGCAATACCAACTTGTTAAAAAATATTTAGAAGTTTTAACTCAGGACCAAACTTTAGTTATACAATCTGGTCATCCTGTGGGACTTTTTAAATCTAAACCAGATGCACCTAGAGTTATACTTACAAACTCACTTATGATAGGCATGTTTGATAATTTAGATGATTGGAAAAGAGCAACTGCTATAGGTGTGGCAAACTATGGTCAAATGACTGCTGGTGGGTGGATGTATATAGGGCCACAAGGTATAGTTCATGGAACTTACTCAACTGTATTAAATGCAGGAAGGCTAAAACTTGGCATACCTCAAGATGAAGATTTGAAGGGAAGATTATTTGTTACTTCAGGCCTTGGAGGAATGAGTGGTGCCCAAGGTAAAGCTGTAGAAATAGCAGGCGGTGTTGGAATAGTTGCAGAAGTTGATATTTCTAGAATAAAAACTAGATTTGATCAAGGATGGGTAAGTGAAGTAAGCAATTCTCCAGAAGATGCTTTTAAACTTGCTCAGGAAAAAATGGATGCAAAAGAACCTTGTGCCATAGCTTTCCATGGTAATATAGTTGATTTACTTGAATATGCAGTAGATGAAAATATTCATATAGATTTATTATCAGACCAAACTTCTTGTCATGCAGTTTATGATGGGGGCTATTGTCCTGTTGGAATTACTTTTGAAGAAAGAACAGAACTACTTGCTCATGATCCACAAAAATTTGCTCATTTAGTAGATGAAACTTTAAGAAAACACTTTGAATTAATTAAGATTTTACATGATAGAGGAGTTTACTTCTTCGATTATGGTAATAGTTTTATGAAGGCAGTTTATGATGCTGGATGCAAAGAAATTTCTAAAAATGGTGTAGATGAAAAGGATGGATTTATATTCCCATCATATGTGGAAGATATATTAGGACCTCAACTATTTGACTTTGGATATGGGCCATTTAGATGGGTTTGTTTAAGTGGTAAGCATGAAGATTTAGTAAAAACTGATGAAGCTGCTATGAGCTGTATAGATCCGCAAAGAAGATATCAAGATAGAGATAACTGGATATGGATAAAAGATGCAGTTAAAAACAATCTTGTTGTGGGAACACAAGCAAGAATATTATATCAAGATGCTATGGGTAGAACTAATATAGCTCTTAAATTTAATGAAATGGTAAGAAAAGGAGAAATAGGACCAGTTATGATGGGTAGAGATCATCATGACGTATCAGGAACAGATTCTCCATTTAGAGAAACTTCTAATATAAAAGATGGAAGTAATATAATGGCTGACATGGCTACTCATTGTTTTGCAGGAAACTGTGCGAGAGGAATGAGTTTAGTAGCTCTTCACAATGGTGGAGGAGTAGGAATAGGTAAATCCATAAATGGTGGTTTTGGTATGGTACTTGATGGGTCTCAGCGAGTTGATGATATATTAAGAACTTCTATGCCTTGGGATGTTATGAGTGGAGTTGCTAGACGTGCTTGGGCTAGAAATGAAAACTCTATAACTACAGTTATGGAATACAACAAAATGTGTGAAGGAAAAGATCATTTAACACTTCCATTTATAGCAGATGATGAAATGATTGAGGACTTAGTTGGAGATAAAGAATTTGAATAAAATTTACAAACAAAATGTTTAACATAATTTAAGGGGGAAAAAACATGGCAATAGTACAATGCGTACCAAATTTTAGTGAAGGTGTAGACTTAGATAAAATAGAAAAAATAGTAAGCCCATTAAGAGGTGTTCCAGGAGTAAAACTATTAAACTATGAAGCAGACAAAGATTATAATAGAGTAGTAGTTACTGTAATAGGCGAGCCACAAGCTGTAAAAAATGCAGTTTTTGAAGCAATAGGTGTGGCATCAGAAGTTATAGATATGAACCATCACAAAGGACAACACTCTAGATTTGGAGCTTGTGATGTTTGTCCATTTATTCCAATAAAAGGAATGACTATGGAAGATGCAGTTGCTCTTTCAAAAGAATTAGGGGAAATGGTGGGAGAATCTTACAATATACCAGTATTTCTTTATGAAGCTTCTGCAACAAAACCTGAAAGAGAAAATTTAGCCGTTGTTAGAAAAGGTGAGTACGAAGGTTTAGATGAAAAATTAAAAGATCCAGCTTGGCAACCAGATTTTGGACCTACTAAAAAACATCCAACTGCTGGTGCCATAGCCATAGGAGCTAGAAAACCTCTTATAGCATATAACATAAACCTAGATACACCAAATATAGAAATAGCAAGTAAGATTGCAAAAACTATAAGACACTCTAATGGTGGATATAGATATATAAAAGCAGGACCAGTAGAAGTGCCTGAGAGAAATATAACTCAAGTTACTATGAACTTAACTGATTATAGTAAAACTGCCATATACAGAGCTTTTGAAGCAGTAAAAATGGAAGCTAGAAGATATGGTGTAAATGTTACAGGAAGTGAAATAGTAGGACTTTGCCCAATGGAAGCTTTAATAGATACAGCAGCTTATTATTTAGGTTTGGAAAACTTCTCTTTAGACAAAGTACTATAATCTAGTTAAATGGAGTAGATTAAGATGAAAATGGATTTAATTATAAAAAATATAGGAAAGTTAGTTACTATGGAAGGCTCATTTTTACCTAAAATAGGAAAGGAAATGAATGAGCTAACAATATTAGAAAATGCTTATATTGCAGTAGTTGAAGGGAAAATTTTCAAAGTAGGAACTGGTGAAGACTATAAAGAGTTAGTAGGAGAAAATACTATTATAGATGATGCAAGTGGAATGCTTGTAACTCCTGGTCTTGTTGATTCTCACACTCATTTAGTCCATGGAGGTTCTAGAGAAAATGAATTTTCAAAAAAACTAAATGGCGTACCTTATATTCAGATTTTAAAAGAAGGTGGAGGCATTTTAAGCACAGTAAACTCTACAAAGAAAGCTACCTTTGATGAACTATATAACAAAGCTAAGAAAAGTTTAGATAGAATGTTAGAGTTTGGTGTAACTACTGTGGAAGAAAAGAGTGGATATGGTCTAGAGCTTGAAACAGAAGTTAAGCAACTTCAAGTAGCTCATAAATTAGACAAAGACCATCCTGTGGATTTAGTACATACATTTTTAGGAGCACATGCAGTGCCAGTGGAATATAAGTCAAACAGTGAAGCATATATTAAACTATTGGTGGAAGAAATTATGCCTAAAGTGAAAGAACTGGACTTAGCTGAATTTTGCGATGTATTTTGCGAAGAAGGAGTATTTTCAGTGGAAGAAAGTGACTACATACTTAGCAAAGCAAAGGAAATGGGCTATAAATTAAAGATTCATGCTGATGAGATTGTTCCTATAGGTGGAGCAGAGCTTGCTGCTAAACTTGGTTGTACATCTGCAGATCATTTAATGGCTGCCAGTGAGCAAGGTCTAAAAGACATGGCTGGGAAAGGTGTAATAGCAAATATTCTTCCAGGAACATCATTTAATTTAAATAAACCTTCTGCCCATGGTAGAAAGATGATTGATTTAAATGTTCCAATAAGCTTATCAAGTGATTATAATCCAGGAAGTTGTCCAAGTGAAAACTTACAATTTGTAATGCAGCTTGGATGCTTAAACTTAAAAATGACACCAAATGAAGTACTAACAGCAGTAACAATAAATGCAGCTCACTGTGTAGATAGGGCAACAGAAATAGGTTCTATTGAAGTAGGTAAAAAAGCTGATATAGCTGTATTTGATGCACCAAATGTGGAATATTTAATGTATCACTTTGGAATAAACCATATAGATAGGGTTTATAAAGAAGGGAGACTTGTGGTTAAAAACAAGCATGTAGTTTATTAAAACATTTCCAAAAGCATGAGCATGGAAATTTTTTAGGGGGATGTATATGAAATTAATCGATATGACAGTGACAAACTTTGCAAATGAAGTAGATTCAAATTCACCAGCACCAGGCGGTGGTTCAGTGGCTGCTCTTGCTTCTGATATAGGAATTGGTCTTTCTAGAATGATGGCTCATCTAAGCTTTGGAAAAAAGAAGTACGAAGCTCTAGATGATGCGGTGAAAGAAGAATTTGAACTTAAGTTTGATAAACTGGGAAAAATAAGAGAAGAAATGAGCAAACTTGTGGATGAAGATACTCAGTCATTCAATGAATTTATGAAAGCTTTAAAAATGCCAAAAGATACTTTTAAACAAATAACAGAAAGACAAAAGGCTATGGCAGATGCAACATTATACTCTATAAAAGTTCCATACAAAACTGCTGCATTGTCACTAGATGCAATGAAAGAGTTAGAATTTTTAGTAGACAATGGAAATCAAAATGCCATTACTGACATTGGTGTGGGAACATTGATGCTTTGTACAGGGCTTGAGGGTGCCATACTAAATGTTAAAGTTAATCTTATGAGTTTAGAAAATAAAGACCTTGCCCAAAAATATGCTGACAGTTGTGCAGAAATGTTGAAGCAAGGAAAAGAAATAAGAGATAAAATATTAAATAAAATACACAGTGCAATAGAATAATTTATAAAACCCATCCTTAATTTAGGGATGGGTTTTTGGATTTTTCTATTAGTTGATAAATTAATTTTCTGATGAACTATTTCTATTAGATGATTTTTTAACCTTTTTAACTTTTTTAACCTTTTTCTTAGGAGTAGGTGTATTTTCTTCAATTTGAGTATTGTTATTTTTATTAATAGACTTAGTCTTTTTAGCATTTTTCTTAACTTTTTCTTGTACTTCTGCATCTGTTATTTTGTTCATTATATTATCAAGCTTTTGTTGTTGTTGTGGATCTAAGAAGCTTTTAAATTTAGAGACTACCTCATCTTTACCTTTTAAGTTTTTACCAATTTTAACAAGCTCATCAATAAGTTCATCCTCTGACTTTCCTTTATAACCTTCAGCTATTTTTTCAACTTTGTTTTTATCAATATTTTTCTCTTTAGCAAACTTTTCAAGGGTTTTTGGATCTACTTTCTTCATAGCAAACTCCTTTCCATATTACTTTTTACTTAGTGATTTGTAAATTATATGTTCAAATATTGTATATTTAATGTAGTGTTAATTAACCTATTATTTAATATATGCACAAGTGTTTTAATAGTGTTACACTTCTTAAAATAAATCTTTAATATAAGTATATTAATAAATAATAAAAAAAGACTGTGTAAGTAGATACAGTCTTTTATAAGTATGCAAATTTTAATTAAATTAATTCCTATTAAAATGTAGGGGTAAATGATACTCTTTTTGAAACAGATAAACCTATAATGTAAGCTAATACTAACTTTATCAAATCTATAAAAGCGAAAGGGGCTACACAGTATAATATACTTTGGTAAATTGTATTTCCAGTAATCACAGCAAACATTAAAGTTCCAGTTATATATACACTAATTAATCCCATTATTAGAGATAAGAAAATTATTATAGGTGATGAAGATTTCTCTTTACCAAAACCTACTATATAAACCATTAAAGGAAGTCCTAATAAATATCCTCCTGTTGGTCCAAATAAAACACCCAGTCCTCCTGAAAATTGAGCAAATACAGGTAATCCTATTCCACCTAGTAATAAATAAATTAAGACAGAAATAGCACCTAATTTAGGGCCTAGAATTAATCCTGTTACAGCTACAGCAAAAATTAACATAGTAAGTGGAACTGTTGTAAAAGGTAATGGTATTGAAATTTGAGCTAAAATTGATATTATAGCAGCAAAAAGAGCACAGACTATAAGTTCTTTAGTTGAAAGTTTCATGATGATCCTCCTAAATAATTATTATTTACGTTAACTCATAAGAGTTACATGGTTAACTTAATTATATAACAAAAAAATAAAAAATCAATAAATATTTATAAATATAATGAAAAATAGTAATAAATAAAGGTATTTATTCTCTATAAGAATAAATACCTTTATTTATTTGAATTGAAAAGCTAATATTAAAAAATATAATATGAATATAAAAGCTTTACAAATAAAAATGATAAAGGGGCAATGATAAAGGAGATTTATAGAATGAAAAATGCAGATTCACCAGGAGTATATGAAATAAAATGATTAATTTAAATAGAAAATTAGGAAGAGTAAATATAGATTTAAAGGCTAATTATGTGGGCAAAGACTTAATAATTGTTGTTTCTGGAGGAGATGTACCACATGTGGGAGCTATAAGTTATGGTGGAGAAGGATTTCAAAATAAAGACTTTGAAAAGAATACTATTGTATATGGAAATCACAAGGAATATATAATATCTCAAAGATTCTCACAAAGAATAGGTGATATTTTTAAAGGAAACTATATGATTTCAGTAGGAATACATTTGGAAAATATTACAGGAGAAGAAATAAAAATAGTTATAAAACTAAGCGAAGAATTATTAGAAGAAATAATTTCTATTATAAAGGGAGAATAAAATGGATTTAATTATAGCAGCCACAGGCGCAACTGGGATAATTTATACAGTTAGAATACTAGAAAAACTGAAAGAAATAACAAATATAAATACTCATTTAATTATGAGTAAATGGGCAGTAGCCAATTTAGCTATAGAAACAGAATATACATATGAATATGTAAAATCTTTAGCTACTTATGTTTATGATAATGATAATATGGCATCTAGAATTGCCAGTGGTTCATTTATAAATTCTGGAATGATAATTTTGCCATGTTCTATGAAAACATTAAGTGCTATTAGTAATGGATATGCAGATAGTTTGATAAGTAGAGCAGCAGATGTGGTGTTAAAAGAAAATAGAAAACTTGTTATATGTCCTAGGGAAACGCCTCTAAATGCTATACATTTAGAAAACATGTTAAAGCTTTCACGTTTAGGGGTTCAAATAGTTCCTCCTATGCCAGGATTTTACTCAAATCCTAAAACAATAGATGATATTATAGATCATCATGTGATGAGAGTATTAGATCAATTGAACATTAATATTCATAATGAAAAAAGATGGAAAGGGGAAATTTAAATGAAAATTGATAGAAAAAATATAGAAATAGATGATTTAAGATCTGCCATAGATTTCTTAAAAAAAGAAGGAGAAATAGTATTTACTGACACAAAAGTAGATTGTCATGGAGAATTGGCAGGAGTATATAGACATGTGGGAGCTGGAGGAACTGTAATGAGACCTACAAAAACTGGCCCTGCTATGATGTTTAATAATATAAAAGATCATAAAGATGCAAAAGTTTTAATAGGAACATTTGCTAGTAGAGAAAGAGTTGCAAGGTTAATGGGATGTAAATCAAATGAACTAGGCTTTCTATTAAATGAAGCTGTAAAAGATGCAATAAAACCTATAACAATACCTAATGAAAATGCAAAATGCCAAGAGGTAGTACACTATGCTACTGACGAAGGCTTTGATATTAGAAAAATTCTTCCAGCACCAACAAATACATTAGAAGATGCTGGTCCATATATAACTTTGGGCATGTGCTATGCATCAGACCCTGATACTGGAGAAGGAGATGTGACAATTCATAGATTATGTCTACAGTCCAAGGATGAAATGACCATGTTCTTCACACCAGGCATAAGACATTTAGATGCTTTCAGAAAAAAGGCAGAAGGAGAGAATAAACCACTACCAATATCAATAAGTATTGGAGTAGATCCAGCAATATGTGTGGCATCATGTTTTGAACCACCAACAACACCTTTAGGTTTTAATGAAATCTCCATAGCAGGAGGAATCAGAAAAAAACCAGTTGAGATGGTTAATTGTGTTACTATACAAGAAAGATCCATTGCCAATGCTGAATATGTAATAGAAGGTGAATTAATACCAAATAAAAGGATTAGAGAAGACTTAAATACTAATACAGGTAAAGCTATGCCAGAATTTCCTGGATATACAGGAGAAGCTCATCCGGGATTACCTGTAATAAAAGTAAAGGCAATTACTCATAGAAAAAATCCAATTATGCAAACTTGTATAGGACCAAGTGAAGAACATGTAAACTTAGCAGGTATTCCAACAGAAGCTAGTATTATAGAAATGATAGAAAAATCAATGCCAGGTAGACTTCAAAATGTTTACGCACATAGTGCAGGTGGTGGAAAGTATATGGCAGTTATTCAATTTAAAAAGCTTATGCCAAGTGATGAAGGAAGACAACGACAAGCAGCACTTATTGCTTTTACTGCATTCTCTGAATTAAAGCATGTAATTTTAGTAGATGAAGATGTTGATTTATTTGATAGTAATGATGTACTTTGGGCACTAAATACTAGATATCAAGGAGATATAGATACAATATTTATACCTGGAGTAAGATGCCATCCTTTGGATCCATCACAAAATACTACTTATAATTCCATGCTTAGAGATAATGGAATAACATGTAAAACTATTTATGATTGTACAGTACCATATAATCAAAAGCACAGATTTATCAGGTCTAAATTTATGGATGTAGATATGAATAAGTATGAAGTGAAAAAGTACGAATAAAAATTATTAAAGTTATAAAATTTAACTAAAAATAAGTATTAATAAAAGCTGTATTAAGGACAAAAACTCCTAAATACAGCTTATTTGTATACAAATAATATGAAATATAAATATTACCCATTATTGTTTTGTATAAATTCTTTAAATAAAATTTCATCCTTTGATAGTTTTTTATCACTTTTATAAAGTAAGGAAAAAGAATTTGTTATAGGTTTTTTTAGTAAGTTAATGGATATTTTATCTTTGTTAAAAGGAGAAATAACTCTTTTCATAAGTAGTGAAATTCCAAAATTTTCACTTACAAGGCCTAAAATTGTTTCAATTTTATTTACACTATAAATAATATTTGGTGTAAAACCACATTTTTCGCACTCTTCAATACAAAATTTATCAAGTCCAGATTTAGAACATAACATTATAAATTTTTCATTTATTGTATCTTCTAAAGAAATATACTTCTTATTAGAAAAAGGATGATCTTTAGATGTTATAATAACTAATTCATCATTTATTAAAGGATGAATTTGAAATTTATTCTTATCCATATGAAAATCCCTAATAAAAGCAAAATCAATATCTCCCTTATCTAACATACCAATTATATCAACTCTTTCACCTTCAATTACATCTATATTAATATTAGGATAAATGTTTTTGAAGGATGCAATAGATGATATTATACCATACTGAGATATAACAGGTATGGTACCTATTTTTATTGTAGTATGTTTATTGGTAGAGTATTTTTTCATGGAATTAATAGTATTATCATACTCTTTTATTATTTTTTTGCTATGAATTAGAAACTCTTTGCCGGCGTCAGTTAAATTAATACTACGTGTTGTTCTATTAAATAAAAGTGTATTTAACTCATGTTCTAAAGCTTTAATTTGTTTAGATAATGAAGATTGAGATATACATAATTCTTCTGCAGCTAAAGAAAAACTTTTATATGTATTAATAGCTAAAAAATATTTTATCTGATCTATAGTAATGAAAAACACCGTCCTTTTATTAGATTATATATAATATACAATATAAATAATTTAGTGTAAACAAATGAATTAAATATTAATTTATTAAAAGTTATAGAAAAGCCAGTAAATTTAAAATATTTTGTATAAAAAAATGGAGAGATAACATCTGCTAAGGTACTACCTTTACAAATAAGATATAGTATATCAACTTTCAAAGAAAAAAAATACTTTCTATAATATATATGGAATTTTTCTCATAGTATTAATATATAGAAGTAATTTGCTAATAAAGTAGTTAGATTAATTAAGATAGATGAATCCTTATAAAAAATATATATGCATTAGCATATTAAAAATGTAACACATCTGATTTGGGAGTCATATTTTATTAAGAAGGAGTAGTAATATTAAGGGGTGACTTGTGTGAACAATTTACTGTTAATACTTGCAATGATGCTATTAAGTAATGGTAATGTATCATTATTTGATAATAAAAATAAATCAAATAAGCCAGCAGAGGAGTCGACAAAGGTGGAAGTTATTGAACCAAGTACTAAAAGTAATCAAAATAAAAGAAGTGGTTCAACGGTTAGAAAAGTTAAAAAAATAAAAAAGAAAACACGAAGCAAAGATCCTAATAGAGAAAGAAAAAATGATCCAATTAAAAATATTTTGAAGTTTGATATGGTGGACGTTAACAAAGGTATCAATTTAATGGATCTAAGCGAAGAAGATTTAGATAGAGGAATGGAAATAATAACAAGAACGAAGAAGTATATGAACAAAGAAGAAAGAAATATACTGATAAAGTTGGAAAGTGTTCTTGATTTAGTAAAAGGAATAAAAAAATTAAATCACATTAATATATTGAGCGAAGAAGATGAAAGTGACTTTTTCAGAAGTATGGATGAAGAAGACAAGAAAAATATGATGATTAAGGAAATAATAGAAGTTTTCCCAGAAAAGAAAAAACAATCTGTGGAAAAAGCTCTTGAAATGAAAAAAATGATAGATTTATTTGCAGAGTTATTTTTACCAGATGGAGAAGAAGGTGGAGGATTTAGTTTAAGTTCTCTTGCAGATATTAATAATTTAGGAAGCATTAGTAACTTGAAATTATTAGGAAGTTTATTAAGAAGCTTAGATGATGATGATGATGATGAAGAGGAAGAAGAAAAAGAATATGAGTATGTAGAGGTAGATGAAGATGACATGGAAGATGTTGAAGATGAAAATACAGCATATGATTATGATGAATATTTGAAAGTAAATAAAGCTATGACAAATAATAAAAAATATAGTAAAAGTAAATCTAAAAAAAATAGAAACAAAAGAAAGAAACAAATGTGATAAAATACAGTGTTTTAGATAACATTTAGATACTTACATAAGTTAAATTACAAGATATTGTAAAATTATCTTAAAATTAAAAACTTTTACAGAATAAACTACTTTAATTATTTCGACTTTTGTATTATAATAAATATAAATAAAAAATAAAAAACTCCTGGGACATACGATAGGTATCCTTTAAATTCAACCGACATGCACTATACGGGAGATCGGGTCTTGCAATAGTAAGATGCCATTATATTTATATAAAGGAATTTAAACTTGTGAGCAGGTCACCCACCTGGGAGATTCTCGGGTCTGAATTTATGGGACCAACGGTGCCTTGGGAATAAAAAAATGTTGCTATTTTAGCAACATTTTTATTTTGCAAATTTTCAATTTTATGAGAATGTCTATAGATTTGTGTAAATAGACTTATTTATTAATTGATATTACTGGAAATTACTTATTCCAGTAATATTTTTTTATTTGATTGGAATACTAATAATGGTATTTTATACATTTTTATTATGTGTCTAATTTAGGACAATATACACTAAATTTACCATTTTCAAAAAAATTTTAGATTGTATATTTTTTAGGAATTCTATCTTCAAATCTAATTGTTAGCTGCGCTAAAGTGGTAGCCCAATTTTGATTTGGAGATGTCCATTTTTCTATGATTTTCATAGTAGAAAGATACAGAGATTTTCTTAGTGACTCATCTGTAGGAAATACAGTTCTAACCTTTGTATATTTTCTTAGCTGTCTATTAAAACCTTCTAGTGAGTTTGTAGTATATATGATTCTTCTAATATCTTCAGAAAAATCGAAAAACGTTGCTAAATTAGGCCAATTATTATACCAAGAATCTATTACAACTGAATACTTGTTATACCATTTATCTTTTAAAATATCTAAATTTGCAAGCGCAGTTTCTTCATTGAATGCTCTATACACATTCTTTAAATCTTTCATAAATTCCTTTTGATCTTTTGATGCTATATATTTTAATGAATTTCTAATTTGATGTACTATGCAAGTTTGTATATTCACATCTGGATATACAGTTTTTATTGCTTCTGGAAGGCCTTTTAAACCATCCATGCAAGCTATTAATATATCATTTAAACCTCTATTTTTTAAATCATTACATACTGATAGCCAGAACTTTGCCCCTTCAGATTCACCTATCCAAATACCTAATATATCTTTTTTTCCTTTCATATCTAAGGCCATACAAATGTATGCAGCTTTAGATACTATTTTATTATCATCTCTTACTTTAAAATGCATAGCATCCATATATACTATAGGATAAATTTCATCAAGTGTTCTACTTTGCCATTCGGCGGCAGCCTCAACAACCTTATCTGTTATCTTAGAAATCATTGAAGGTGATACATCTATACCATATAGCTCTTCCATTTCAGATTGAATATCTCTCACACTCATTCCACAAGCATAAAGACCTATTATCTTTTTATCTAATTCATTACATACTGTTTCATATTTCTTAACAACCTTCGGTTCAAATTCTGATTTTCTATCTCTTGGAACATCTAATCCAATATCACCAAAACTACTACTTATTGTCTTTGAACTATATCCATTTCGATAATTTGTATCATTATTATCAGATCTTTCATATTTCTCTCTACCTAGATGTTCTTCCATTTCAGCCTCTAAAAGTTGTTGCATTACATCCTTGAATAGTTTTTGCATCAATCCATTTTTTCCAACGATGTCTTCCATTGTCTTACATTTTTTCACCTCTGCTTGATAATCAATATCCGGAATAATTATATCTTTCATTTTACAAACCTCCATAAATTTTAATATGAATATTATTCCAAACTTACCAATTTTAAATACTAAAAAAGTGTAGGTAAGTTTGTTTTTACACAAACCTATCTACACTCCCAATTTTATATACTAAATTCCTAAGATGCCCACGTCATTAAGAGTTGAAAAAACATTACTTACATTGTATTTTAAGTCTTCTTTATAATTAGAATAAAATGCTGATCTTATAAATTTATCTTCAGCAGAATATTCATCCATTACAGGTTCAGACCATGATTGACCAGAATTTTTAGAGCTAGAAGTAAATAACTTATTAAAATTTACCCACGATACAAGAAGAATATTATCAACTTTTACTATAGAAGGATACATACAAGTGGAAGGTTCACTTAAGTATGAAGATGTATCTAGATTAAACTTATTTTCATTGAGATATCCACTTACATATTTTACAACATATCCATTTGTTTCATGTTCACAAAAGCAAAGGTGATAAAAATTAATGTTATCTCTTATTCCATTTAAATAAAGCTTATTTTTACCTGTATTTGTTATTTGAACAGGTTCGCTCCAAGTAAAAGTGCCAAGATTAAATCTAGATGCAAAAATTTCCTCACATCCATTAACTAAATTAAAATAAAAAATAGTGGGAACTGATTCATTCCAAAGTACTGTAAAGCTATCTAAAACAATATGATTTATAAAATCAATTTTATTTTCTATCCAGTAATCATTATGCTTGTAATGATGAAATAGAGCGCAAGTGCTAGTGGAGCTATTATTAAAAACATAATAAAAAACATGAGGCTTACTGTCCACATATTTTACATAAGGAAATGCTAAGCCAAATTTTTTATAATTATAAGTTATATATTCTTTTTGAGTAAAAATAAAGGAACTATCTTTACACTCAAGAACTTGCAAAGATTTGTCACAATAAACACAATAAACATTATTATCTTTATCAAGGGAAAAAGAGTACCTAGTAAAGTCTAAGTCCATATCACTAATCAGTTTATCTCTATGAACAATATAACCATTAACATCATAATAATTATAGTAAAGACCATCGCTGTCTAAATACATATAAAACATATCTTTATCACTTCGCCTAATTATAGCGCAACGTTCATTTATAAAACTCATTTTAAACCTCCTAAAAAAGTTCATACTATAATATATTTACAAAAAAAAATTTTATTCTACCTTTTGCTATGTTTAACCATACAGAAGTCACAATTAACACTCAAAAAGCATAATATTAATTAGGCTTACAAAGCCAGGACATTTAATAAATATCATTTAAGGGGGATAACGAAAAATGAACGACCTAAAAAGAAGTAAAAGAAAAATGCATAACAAACAAATGTCTGCGATAAAGAATACTTGTGAACAAGAAGCTACAGTAGAGATAGATGAGCTTGATAGAGGATGCAAACACAAAAACAATACAAATAACGATAACCTTGAACAAACTCAACCTATAAGTCAAGGAAAAAATTGTCACCCAAAACATGAACATGAAACTTGTCATCCAAAACATGAGCATGAAATTTGTGAATGCGAATGTGTTTGTGAATGTAAGAAACCAAGCTGTGAACCATGTGAGCCATGCCAAGTTGAAAGTGATACTTGCGTAGCAAATCCTTGCGCTGGGGATCAATGTTGTGATGGACTTAGACCAAGTTTTTCTACTAAAAATGCTAGTCCAGTGGCAATAGAAGCAGATAGAATATTTGATTCAGTTCAATTTCAAATATTTACAGATGCAACAGGACCAAATGGCGAAACTTTATTCTTTGATTTTGACGTTGTTGAAGTTGATGGATCTGTTCCAACAACAGGGTTAGCTAATGTTGTAATTGATGAAGTTTGCATGAATTTCTCATCTTTAGAAGTAGTACCGGGAATACCTACAGTAGAAGATTTTGAAGTTACAGAAATAGAAGATAATGCGCCTTGTGATACAGTATTTGAATATGCAGTTTGCCCAGAAAGAAATGCAACTTGCTGTGCACAAAACAGAGGTCAAAGTTTATCTTACAAAGAAAGAGGATTAACAGTTATAGCAAATGATTTAGTTCTTGAATTAAGAGGACACTGCGGATGTACTAAGATAGTTGCTCTTGCTTTTCCAGCAGTTAAGAAAATGGGCGGACAATTATGTAGAGTTGATTCTGTTGAATTTAGATTTAACACATTAGCAGCTAGAATTTGTTGTCCATCTAGCGGAAGAGCATTTAAATTAAGACAAGATTACCAAGTTGCTTTAACAGTTGACTGCATATCAAAAGCTTTTATATCTGCAGAAGATTGCTGTGGATGTGACTGTGACTGCTTCGAATTAACTATACCAAGTGGAATAGATTTAATTGCTTGTGTAGAAGAAACAGTAAGTGTTTTAGTAAGCGATCAATTAGTAGTACTAGGTGTATCTGGAGGAGTAACTCCAAGAGTAGTTGATACTTTTGCCAACGTATGTAACTTCCCAAGTTGTGGTTCAAACTAATTTAAATTTTTTAAGGAAACTTTTTATAAGATAATTGTTTAATTTTACTCTACTAAAAGTAAGGACTATCAATTTTGATAGTCCTTTTATTTTTTAATTTTTATAATTGATACTATAACAGTATTCAAAAATGTCATCCTTAATAGTTGAAGTAGACTTAAAATTAGAAAAAGGGGTAGAGTTTCTAAGTAAGCTATGAGTCGGAATCCATTTTTTATTACTATAATTAAAAATTAAAGTTTTAGTATTAATTTCAGATTTATTATTTGTAGTTGTATCATAGGTAAAAATCATATTGCTCATATGATCAATATTTAATCTATAAATACACTTATCATTTTTAACAATATTATTAATATGGTATTTATGAAGGTGATAATTACTAGGACTAAAATTATAATGAGATACTCTATAGCGATTATTTTTAATAGCAGATTCTTCTACTAAAAATACATTTAAATTATTTTGAATAATAAAAAGTCTCATATTTTTCAAGTTATTTGTATTATTACAGACTTTACAAAGAGATCTTCGCCTTACATTACCATCTTTGTACATAAAATGAATTAACTTACCCTTTGTATCAATGGAACAAATATGAATAAAGTTGTTATCATCAAAATTTGCACAATAGGAAACAACATTATTTGCAATTTTATCTATTTTTTCATTAATATTTTTTATAAATAAAGAATTCTTTTCTTCATAAACATAAAATGGTTTTATATTATTAATCAAGGTTTCACCTACTTTCCCTACATTTTTTTCAATGCTTTTATTAAAACTATACTGTGAAGAATCGTTGTAAAGATAGATGTGGCAGTTATAGCATAAATATAGGCATACATATTTAGACTAGGTATAGGTAATAAGAAATAAATAGCGATAACTTGAATAACCATTCCAATAATGGTATTTACACTAGATACAACCTCTTTTCTTATGGCATGAAGTATTCCTGATAAAGTTTGATTTAAACTAAGAAAAAGAGGTGCTAGAAATATAGCTTTTAAGTAAATACCAGCAGTTTTGTTGTTAAAAACTATTAAACATAATTCTTCTCCGAAAAAATAAAAAAATAAGGAGGATACAATACCTACACCTACAGTTAAAATAACAGCATAGTATATTTTTAATTTTATATTTTTAATTTTATTTAAAGCAACCTCTTGAGAGATGCTTGGAATTAAATTTACTACAAGAGCAGAACCTATGGTAAATGGAAGATAAACAAAGGGCATTACCATACCACAAACAATACCATAAAGTCCTATGGACTGTGTATATGATATTCCAGACAAAACCAATCTAGAAGGCACTATCATAGAACTTACTGACTGTAAAACAACGGAAGACATTCTATTACATGTAATAGGTAGTGCCATTTTTAAAGTCTCCATAGATGAATAATAAAAATCTCTAAGTCTTATAGTAAATTTATTGTATAAGGATGATTCTTTGTAAAGACAAATACTCATATAAATCACATTAGTTGCCTCACCAATGGAAATACCAAGAAGTGTCACATAACAAATCATAGCCTTATCACTTATGTACATTGCTAATAAAAACACAAATAAAATTCTTGTAACTTGTTCAATAACTTGACCTATAGCAGGAACCATAACTTTTTTTATTCCATAAAAATACCCTCGTAATACATTGGAGATGGTGATTATAACTATGGCTGGACATATGGAAAGAATAAATAAATTTAAATTTTTATCATGCAAAAGTCTAAAAGATAAATATGTACTATTAAAAGATACGAACAATGAAATTAGCAGTGATATAAAAAATGATACATATAAGGTAGATATAAAAAATATATTTGCATCTTTTTTATCCTTTAAAGCATTCTCCTTTGCAACTAAACAAGAAAGGGCAGTGGGAATACCTGTGGTGGTCAGAGCAATACAAATCATCAAAAAGTTGAAGACCATATGATATATTCCAAGGCCCACATCCCCCATGACCCGTGATAGAAATATTTTATATAAAAAGCCTAATATCCTTACTATTAGGTTTGATATGAACAATATTATTGTCGATAAAACTAAATTAGGAATTCTCAAAAAATCACCTCCACATACTAAAAATGTATTCTTGTGGAGGTGAAAAAATAATTATAATTTTATAAAATTTGGTTTTAAATTATCAAAGGTAGATATATACTTAAATCCCAAATCTTTTAGATAAGGATAGATATAATCAAATTTACAAGAAATAAAAGCTGGAGAGTGAGAATCAGAACCTGTAGTAATAATTTCTCCTCCTAATTCTTTGTAAAGAGATATTATGTTTCTTGAAGGAGTTAAGTCAGGTAAATTATATCTAAAGCAAGAAGTGTTTACCTCTATTCCTTTTCCATTATAAATGGCTTCTTTTAATATGGATTCTATAATATCCATATATAAGCTATCTCCAAGAAGAGTATCATAATTTCCATATCTTTTTACTAAATCTATATGACCTAGAACGCTATAGCTATTAAAGTTTTTAACTATATCATATAAAGTTTTGTAATAAACTTCGTAGGCCTCGTGCTGATTTTTATCTTTAAAATATTCGTCATAGTATAAATCATTTTTATTTATGGCATGTTGAGAACATAATATAAAGTCAAATGTGTGATTTTTCATATCCTCATTATATCGTTCTATAAGGTGAGGCTGTAATCCTAATTCAATTCCTTTTTTTATTTTTATTTTGTTTTCATATTTTTTCTGCATTGATTCTAGTTTATGTAAATATTTTTCGTAATTTACAACAAATTTATCTGTTTGATTTACATCATAGTCCATATGATCTGTAAAACATATTTCCTCTAAGCCTAAGCTGATAGAAGTTTCAATCATTTTTTCCATGGGAGTTTTACTATCTGGAGAGAAGTTACTGTGCATATGATAGTCGTAGAACATTATTATTTCCCCTTTCATAAAAAATTTGGTATTATATATATTAATGATAACAAATACATATTTAAACATCAATAAATCTAAAAATAAGTAAGTGGTGATTAAATGGATAAATACAAATTAGAATTAGATGATAATAATAGTAAATATATTCAAATTTATAATCATATAAAAGATATGATTGTTGGGGGAAAAATAAAAGAACATGAAAAACTGCCACCAATTAGAAAGTTAGCAGACTTTATAAGTGTCAATAATGCGACTATTGTTAAGGTATACGAGTTGTTGGAAAAAGAAGGCTATGTATATAAGGTAATAGGTAGTGGAACTTTTGTTTCTTCTATGAAGGTAAATAAAGAAGTTAACTTGGAAAACTATAAGGATATGATACATTTTGATAGTGGTAATCCATCGAAGGATGTGTTTCCTTTAGACAATTTTAAAGCAGCAATAAATATGGCTTTGGAAAATGATGGAGCTTCTATTTTTGAATATGATGAAGGAAAAGGTTCTGAAGAATTAAGAGAAGAATTAAGTACATATTTAAAAAAGAAAAAGATAAATACTAATAAGGATAATATACAGATAATTTCAGGTGCCCAACAAGGTATAGATATAGTTTGTAAAGGTCTTATAAATTATTCAGATGTGGTATTTGTGGAAGAACCAACTTACAATGGTGCTTTAGAAGTATTTAAAAGTAGAGGTGCAAAAATCATTACTATACCTATGTTGGATGATGGCATAGATATAGGTATATTAAAGCTTAAATTAGAAAAAATAAAACCTAAATTAATATATGTTATGCCTAATTTTCAAAATCCAAGTGGAATATCATACAGCGAATATAAGAAAAAGAAGCTCATAGAACTAAGTGAAGAATATGATTTTTATATTTTGGAAGATGACTTTATAAGTGACTTTCCTTTTGATAGTAAAGATAATAGACCGCTTAAAAGTTACGATATGAAAAATAGAGTTATTTATATTAAGTCTTTCTCGAAAATACTTATGCCAGGACTTAGAATTGGTATAGTTGATATACCAAGAGAACTTCAAAAGAAAATACTTTGGGCAAAATATTCTTCAGATATATCTACACCAGGGCTTATACAAAAGTCTATGTACTATTATATGAAGTATTTTAATTGGGAAGAATATTTAAAAAGCATAGATAAAGTTTATACTAAAAAATATAGAAAAACAAAAAAATTATTAGAGGAAAAACTAGGAGACAAGCTAAAAATATATAAATCTCAAGGTGGGCTGAATTTCTTTATTGAACTACCAAGAGGATACTCATCTCAAGTTTTCTACAACTTCATGTTAGAAAAAGGAGTTTGTATTACGCCAGGAACTTATTTTTTTGATAATATAATGGATGATAGATTTTTCAGAATTAACATAGCAAATGAAACAATTGAGAATATAGAAAAAGGAATAACTATAATAGAAAATAATTTAGAAGAGTTTATTACATCTTATAAAAATGGAGAAGCTATAAAAAGTAATAAAATATTTTATTAATAGAGTGAAAATACTAGGAGGAAAAAATGTTTGATCAAAAGAAATTAGACAGAATAAATTTTTTAGCTAAGAAAAATAAAGAAGAAGGATTGACAAAAGAAGAATTGGCAGAAAGAGAAGTATTAAGAAAAGAATACTTAGAAAACTTTAGAGCTCACTTTAGATCTAGACTTGAAAATGTAAAAGTTGTACATAGTCAAGAAGAGTATGATGAATTAACGAAGAAAAATAAAAACTAGTTTTGTTAGTAGTTCCAACTATATGTCTTTGCTACTACTATAGACATATCCATTGCTAAAAAGCTAGCTTTGATAAAATATATAAATAAGGAGTTCAATATGAATTTAAAATATGAATTTGCAAATGGTTGGAAAGTTATAAAAAAAATGAATAATATGGAAAATGCTATGTCATACTCAAAAGAATATATTGATTTCTTAAATAAAAGTAAAACAGAAAGACTTTGTGCTCGAGAGATTATTAGACTAGCATCATCAAAAGGTTTTATATCTATAGAAGAAGTACTAAAAAAAGGCAAAATACAATTTGGAGATAAAATCTTTGCTGGAAATAAAGATAAGGGTGTAGCGTTATTTGTAATTGGTGAAAAAGATATAGAAGAAGGTATGAAGATAGTTGCTTCCCATATAGATTCACCAAGATTAGATTTAAAACAAAATCCATTATATGAAGATGATAATATGGCATATTTCAAAACTCATTATTATGGTGGAATTAAAAAATATCAATGGGTATCTATGCCTCTTGCATTATATGGAGTAGCAATTTTACAAGATGGTACTAAAGTTGATATAGCTATAGGTGATGATGAAGAAGATCCAGTATTTTGCATAAATGACTTATTACCTCATTTGTCATCAGAACAAAATCAAAAGAAAGTAAGTGAAGCTATTGGTGGAGAAGATTTAAACGTACTAATAGGAAGTATTCCTTTTGATGAAGAAGAAAATGCTACTGTAAAATATAATATGTTAAAGTTATTAAACGAAAAATATGGAATTACTGAAGAGGATTTTTTAAGTGCTGAAATAGAAGTAGTTCCAGCAGGAAAAGCAAAGGACTTAGGAATAGATAAATCAATGGTTATTTCTTATGGACAAGATGACAGAGTATGTGCTTTTGCAGGTGTAAAAGCTTTATTTGAAACAGAAAGGCCAGAATATACAGCAGTTGCATTATGTGTTGATAAAGAAGAAACAGGTTCTTATGGTAATACAGGAATGCACTCAAAATTCTTTGAAAATACTGTGGCAGAATTAATAAACTTACAAGGAGATTATTCTGACTTAAAAATAAAAAGAGCTATGTCAAGATCAAGGATATTATCTGGAGATGTTAATGCAGCTTATGATCCGAATTTCTCTTCGGCATACGAAAAAGCTAACTCAGCTCACATGGGTAAAGGTGTTGCCATAATGAAATACTCTGGTTCAAGAGGAAAAAGTGGTACAAGTGATGCCAATGCAGAGTTTGTTTGTGAAGTAAGAAGAATATTTAACAAAGAAAATGTAGTATGGCAAACAGGAGAACTTGGAAAAGTTGATCAAGGAGGCGGAGGTACTGTAGCATATATATTAGCTAATTATGGTGCTGAAGTTTTAGATTGTGGTGTAGGATTACTTAGTATGCATGCACCTTATGAAGTTGCTTCAAAAGCAGATATATTTGAAATGTATAGAGGTTATAAAGCATTTTTAAATATAAATCTATAAAATTAAAATCCTTCTATTTTTATATAAAAATAGAAGGATTTTTTATTGGAATTAAAAAAATTAATTTTTTTTATAAGTAGACTTAAATTGCAGTAAATAAGACAGATATAGCTTTGTATAAAAATAGATAAAACTTATTATAATCATGTGAGTTGTTGATTTTCAAGGAAATTTTTGTTATATTAATAATAAGAAAAATACAGGGATATAATTTGTATTACAAAAAAATTACAAAATGATATTTGTTATCAATTCCCGTTAATTATAGGTTATAATTTAAAAAATAAGAAAAACTGATAAAAATCATCTATGTAAGACAAAATAAAAGATTTACTTATACTTGGTACAAGGAGGATTAATTTATGAACCTTAAAAAATCATTATTTACAATTATTATTTTGATCATGCTTTTTACGGGATGCTCCAATTATCAAGTCCAAAATAAAGGCATAACTTTGCCAGATGAAGCAACTAAACAAAAAACAATGACTAAAGTTCAAAATGATATAGATGAAATAATAAATAAAGATTATGATTATGTCTTAAGTAATTTGGGTCAACCTAACGCTACTGCATATTGGATAGATAAAAATAAGATAGATAGTTTAGATACATTAGACACATTATATGATGTAGAAGATTTAAAAGATATAAATTTAATTTATTTAAAGGATATATCAGATGAGAATACTAATAGCACTTCTTTATATCTACATCTAAAAGATAAAATAGTAAAAAATGCGGAAATAGTGGATTATTCTAGATTTAGTACAACTAAAAATATGAACAAATCTAAAATACTTATAGATTGTTATACTGATGGAGATGTAGTTAAAATGTCAGATTTAGACATGGAAAAACTAGAAAATTTTACTGGTGCTAATTCTAGTGAAATGGAAAAAATAGTAGGAAATAAACAATCATCTTATGATGCATACTTATATGACAAAGTAGAAAAATCTATAAATGTTTATAATTTAGATAATGAAGATAAGCTACTAGCCATATTTACAGAAGACAATAAAATATCGGCAATTAAAATTCTTGATAATAAAAAAGAAGTTATAAATGAAATAAAAAATATAATGATAGACAATTAATAATGCATAAAGTTATAGATTTTAATGAAATCTATAACTTTTTTGTAATAAGTAGAATTGCAGGTGAAAATAAGTATTAATGAACAAATTAGAAATAGCTAATTATGTTATAGAAAATAAAAAAATACCACGAGAGTTTAATGATTATGTTATTGTTCAAATTAGTGACTTACATAACCGGTCCTTTGGGAAAAATAATATTAATTTAATTAATGAGATTGATAAAATAAATCCTCAAGTAGTATTTATTACAGGAGATATAATAGATGGAGAAAATAAAAATTTTCAAGTAGCATTAAATTTGTTGGAAAATTTAACGAATAAATATCAGGTATACTATATTACAGGCAATCATGAACAAAAAGCTTTAATAAAAAGATATAAAGAGTTATATAAAGAATACTTTAAAAAGCTACAATATTTATCAGCTATCCACTTAGATAATGAAAAAATTCAAATAAAAAAAGATAAAAGTCATATAAATATTTATGGATTAACAGTACCATTTAAATGTTATAAATATTTGTTTGATAAGGATAAAAGCATATACTTAGATAAAAGCTTTTTGCAAAACAATTTACCATTAATAAATAAGAATGAGTATAATATTTTATTAGTTCATACACCTTTTTACTTTGATGAATATGAAAAATGGGGGTCAGATCTTATCTTAGCAGGTCATGTACATGGAGGAATAATTAGGCTTCCTATTATAGGAGGTTTATTATCACCAAACAGGCAATTTTTCCCTAAATATGACTTGGGGAAATTTGATAAAAATAATTCTACTATGATAGTTACTAAAGGTTTGGGAAGGTCTAAGGTACTTGTTAGAATTAATTGCAAGCCAGAAGTTGTAAAAATAACATTAAAATCTAAACATTATTAGGAACAAAAATTTTAAAGGGGGAATTATTATGATAGGAAATAATATCACAATAATTGTAGTATTTGTTTTATACCTAGTAATGATGTTAGTCATAGGGATTGTTGCATTTAAAAGAACATCTAATACAACAGACTACTACTTAGGTGGTAGGTCTTTAGGTAAATGGGTTGTTTCAATAAGCGCTCAAGCCTCAGATATGAGTGGTTGGTTGTTAATGGGATTACCTGGAGCTGCATATTTATCTGGGATAGAAGCAGGATGGATAGCGGTAGGCTTAGCAGTAGGAACGTATTTTAACTGGAAATTAGTTGCAAAGAGACTGAGAAATTATACTGAAATATGTGGAAACTCTATAACTATTCCAGGATTCCTGGGAAATAGATATAGAGATGAACAGCATATTATAAGAATGGTTAGCGCATTATTTATATTAATATTCTTCTTAGTATATACGGCATCTGGATTTGTAAGTGGAGCAAAATTATTCTCCACAGTATTTGATATAGATTATATGGTAGCTTTATTAATAGCAGTTTTAGTTGTAGTTTCATATACTTTTGCTGGAGGTTTTTTTGCGGTATGTTGGACAGATTTAGTGCAAGGAATATTAATGTTTATGGCAATAATAATAGTTCCAGTGGCAGCAGTGGAAAGTATGGGAGGACTGAGCGAAACTTTGGCTAATATAAACTCAGTAAATCCACAACTACTCGATGCTTTTACTACATCAGATGGAAGTAGAGTGGCTTTAATATCAGTAGTTTCATCATTAGCTTGGGGACTTGGATATTTTGGTCAGCCACATATTTTAGTAAGATTTATGGGGATAAAAAATGCAGAAGAGATAAAACATTCTAGAAGAATTGCAATGGTATGGGTAATATTCTCACTTGTTGCAGCAGTTTTGGTAGGACTATTAGGAAGAGTTTATTTAGGCGAAGACTTAAGTACCACAGCTGGTGAAACAGTATATATTAAAATGGTGCTTTCCATATTTCCTATAGTTTTAGCTGGATTATTTTTGGCAGCTATACTTGCAGCAATAATGAGTACAGCAGACTCACAACTTCTTGTAACTGCATCAGCCATAACAGAAGATTTTTATAAAGCTAAATTAAGAAAAAATGCAAGTGACAAAGAACTTATGATTGTAAGTCGCTTTACAGTTATTATTGTAGCAATTATAGCGGCAGTTATTGCAACTAACCCAAATAATACAGTACTTGGGCTTGTGGAAAATGCATGGGCAGGATTTGGAGCTACTTTTGGTCCCATAGTTTTATTTTCACTTTTCTGGAAAAGAACAACTAAAAGAGGAGCTATTGCAGGAATGATAACTGGTGGTGTAAGTGTTATAATTTGGAGAAGATTAGGAGTAGCTTTAGGTGGAATATTTGGTCTATATGAAATTGTTCCAGGATTTTTATTTTCAGCCTTAGTAATTTATATAGTTAGCAAATTGGACAAAGAACCATCTCAGGATATAATTGATGAATTTGAAAAAGTTAAAGGTTTAAATAGCCAGACAAATGCATAGTGATAAAAAACTTGGAGTATTTTGCTTCAAGTTTTTTTATGTATGAGGAAGTTTTTATCAATACAAAATGTATTGGTACAATTTGCATAAAATTATGAAAAACTAAACTTTTGTTGTGATACAATTAAAATTGTACTACTATATTTTTATAAAAAACAATAAGGGGGTACAATTAATGAGTAGAGAAGTATTAAATAAAAATTTGGCACAAATGTTAAAAGGTGGAGTAATAATGGATGTAACTAATCCAGCAGAGGCAATAATAGCACAAAATGCAGGAGCATGTGCAGTTATGGCATTAGAAAGAGTTCCATCTGATATAAGAAAAGAAGGTGGAGTGGCAAGAATGTCCGATCCTAAAATGATAAAAGAAATACAAGAAGCTGTAAGTATACCAGTTATGGCAAAAGTAAGGATTGGACATTTTGTAGAAGCGCAAATACTTGAAGCTTTAGAAATAGATTTTATAGATGAAAGTGAAGTTTTAACACCGGCAGATAATGTTTATCATATAGAAAAAACTAAATTTGAAGTGCCTTTTGTTTGTGGAGCAAGAAACTTAGGAGAAGCTCTTAGAAGAATTGGCGAAGGAGCATCAATGATAAGAACAAAAGGTGAAGCAGGAACTGGAGATGTGGTAGAATCAGTTAAACATATGAGAACGGTAACTTCTCAAATTAGAAAAATAGTATCTATGGGTGAAGAAGAATTAATGAATGCAGCTAAAGAAATGGGAGCACCATACGATTTAGTTAAATATGTTCATGAAAATAATACACTTCCAGTAGTAAACTTTGCAGCAGGAGGAATTGCAACTCCAGCAGATGCAGCATTAATGATGCAACTAGGTTGTGATGGAGTATTTGTAGGATCAGGAATATTTAAATCAGATAATCCAGAAAAAAGAGCAGAAGCCATAGTAAAAGCTGTTACAAATTATAATAATCCTAAAGTTTTAGCACAAATATCAGAAGACTTAGGTGGGGCTATGAGCGGTGTGGCAGTGAATACTTTAGAAGATAAAGAATTATTAGCAGCTAGGGGTTGGTAATATGAAAATTGGAGTACTTGCCATGCAAGGTGCTTATGAAGAGCATATAAGTATATTAAAAAGTTTAAATGTTGATACTATAGAAATTAGAAATAAAGAAGATTTAAAAAATATTGATGGGCTAATTATTCCTGGTGGAGAGAGCACTACCATGGGAAAGTTAATTAGAAATTTAGATATATATAATGAATTAAAAGAAAAAATAGAAAGTGGATTACCTGTATGGGGAACCTGTGCAGGTATGATTTTACTGGCTAAAAGTATTTATGAAGATGATACAAAGCATTTGGCTACTATGGATATTGAGGTGAGAAGAAATGCCTATGGAAGACAGCTGGGAAGTTTCCATACTAAGTCTACTATAAAAGAAATTGGCGATGATATTCATATGGTGTTTATAAGAGCTCCTTATATAGAATCTGTTGGAGATAAGGTAGAAGTATTATCCGTAGTAGATAAAAATATAGTTGAAGCAAAAGAAGACAATATGTTTGTAACTTCTTTTCATCCTGAATTGACGGAGGATAACAGAGTACATAAATACTTTGTAGATATGGTAAAAAATAATATTTAATAGATATAAAAAAATCACTTACTCTTAAAAGTAAGTGATTTTTTTGTATTTAAATAAAATATTATATTGTAAAATGTTAAAGTTTTTACAAATTTAGTCGTATAACTTTTGGGAGATAATATGAAATATTTGGAATTTAATTTGAAGTAAAAATCAATGTTATATTACAAGTAATCAATTCAAATAAGTAAAACCGAGGAGGGGGAACAGAAAAATGAAAAGTATAAAGACAAAAATTTTAGTAATGATTGGTGGAGTAGCAATTTTAGCAATGATTATCTCAGGTGGAATTTCAATGAAAAATACACTTAATATGGTTAGTGATTCTCAAGAGTCTATCTCAACGCTGACTACAGAAAAATTAGTAGCTAATATTGATGAGTATTTCACAAGATACAAAACTATGGCAACTCAGATGGCAGGAAATACGTCTGTAAGAACAGTACTAACTGAAGCTACTAAAGAGAATTATAAAGATAAATCTTCCTTTAAAGATACATATAAGTATTTAGGATTTGTAGCGGAAAACGATGCACAAATATCAACAGCATATGTTTGTTCAGCTAAAGATTCATTAGCATTTGATGGTACTAGCTGGGTTTCAGATAAAGATTTTGATTTAAAAGCAAAAAAATATTGGTTTTCAAATCAAGAAGACATAGAAAATGGATACATAATAACTGATCCATTTGAAGATGTTATTTCTGGAAATATGATAGTAACATTTTCTGCACCAGTATATAGTTTAGATGGAAATGAAATCGTTGGTATAGCAGCTGTAGATATTCAACTTAATGATTTAAGTAATAAAATAGCATCTAACGAAACTGAATTTGGAAAAGACGCATATACTATGCTTGTATCTAGATCAGGACAAGTGCTAGCAAGTAATGATAGTGATAAGTTGCTTAAAAATGTTGGCGAAATAGGATTTGATGACAATATGATAAAAGAAATAGATAATCCTAGTAAAAAAGTTATAGAATATACTGACAATGGACAAACACGTTATGGAATTGTAAATGCAACAAGAGATGCTGGTTTAAAAACTATTTTTAGTATAAATGAAGATCGATATAAAGCATTAGTAAAAAAACAGCAGAAAGATATGATGTTTACTTATGGAGCTGCAATTTTAATTCTTTTAATAGTAATATATTTTGTTACAAGAAGTATAGTATCACCAATTCAAAGACTTATGGAGATTACAGAAGAATTAGCAGAAGGTAATCTTGATGCTGAAATAGATATAGATAATAAAGATGAAACAGGTAAATTAGCTCAATCAATGAAGAAGCTAGTTACAAGATTAAATGAGTATATTGTATATATAGATGAGATATCAGAGTCATTAAATAGATTCTCAGCAGGAGATTTAAATATAGATTTAAAACAAGCTTATGACGGAGAGTTTGAGAAAATTAAAGACTCATTAATACAACTTTCTAATATATTTAAAAATACTATAGGACAAATTATAGAAACATCAGAAAATGTAGCACTAGGTTCAAAAGAAATAGCTACTGCAGCACAAGTTCTTGCAGATGGGGCTTTATACCAAGCAAACACAACAGAAGAATTAACAGCAACAGTAAATGATTTATCTGATAGAGTATCAAAAAATGCAGAAAATGCACTAGGTGCTGCTGATCAAATTAAGTCTGTGGGAGAACTTTCAAATTTAAGTAATGATCAAATGAAAAAAATGATGGAGGCAATAACTGAAATAAATAATAAATCATCAGAAATAGGCAAAGTAATAAAAGTTATTGAAGATATTGCATTCCAAACAAATATATTAGCATTAAATGCAGCTGTGGAAGCATCTAGAGCTGGAGAAGCAGGTAAAGGATTTGCAGTGGTGGCTGATGAAGTAAGAAATCTAGCAACAAAATCAGCAGATGCAGCAAAAGAAACTACTCACTTAATTGAAGAGTCTATTAAGGCTGTAGAAAATGGAAATAAAATAGCTAATAAAACGGGAGAAATGCTTGCAGAGGTACTGCAAGGTGTATCTGAATCAGTAAAATTAATAGATGAGATATCTGATGCATCTTCTGAGCAAGCTACAGCTTTAAAACAAACATTAGAAGGTATTGAAGAAATAAGTAATGTTGTGCAAACAAATGTATCAACATCTGAGGAAAGTTCAGCAGCAAGTAATGATTTATCTAAACAAGCAGAAGATCTTCAAGCTGTTGCATCTCAATTTAAAATTGAAGATGAGATAAACTAGTATAGAAATAACCTTGTAAATATAATATAAAAATTTAAAAGACTAAAGGAAATTAATTTCCTTTAGTCTTTTTTAGTTTTTAGAGTAGTAATATATAATGAGAAAAAATTTAAGGAGGGAATACTATGGACTTAGGATTTTTAAATGATTACTTAGTTTTAGTAATAGTTGGTATATGTCTGTGTTTAGGTTATATAATAAAAAATAGCTTAAACTTTATACCAAATAAGTACATACCATTAATAATGGCAGTAACAGGTTGTATATTGAACATATGGATAAATAAGAGTGTAACAGCAGATGTAATATTAGGTGGTATGTTTTCAGGCCTAGCAAGTACAGGAGTTCATCAAGCATTTGTAAATTTAATTCAAAACAAGTAGATTAGGAAGTGTAAGCAGAGGTAAATTAGAAATAAAAAAAGTAGTTACTAAAAAATTCAGTAACTACTTTTTAATTGGTGCCGGATGTGGGACTCGAACCCACACGGTATTGCTACCAACGGATTTTGAGTCCGTCGCGTCTGCCATTCCACCAATCCGGCATATTATTACTAAATTATAACAAAGACTTAAATTAAAATCAAGCCTAAAGAAATATTTAATTATAATAAAAATGTTTTAAGATATTTAAAAAAGTAACGTATATATAATAGAGCATATGAAATATATAGGATTGCTTATTATGAAGATAAGGTGATTTTCTTATTAAACACCTTAATATAATTTGATTATTGTGGTATTATTAAATAATAATATATGGGTATATAATAAGATATATAAATATATAATATTGAAAAATATAGGAGTGATAAACTTGGACAAAAGATTAATAATTATAGATGGAAACTCGATAATAAATAGAGCATTTTATGCATTACCAGACATGAGCAACAGTGAAGGATTAAAAACTAATGCCATATATGGTTTTACTAGAATGTTATTTAAAATAATAGATGATTATAAACCAACTCACATAAGCGTTGCCTTTGATAAAAAAGCGCCAACATTTAGACATAAGGAATTTGCCGACTATAAAGCAGGAAGAAAGAAAATGCCAGATGAACTTGGTCAACAATTAGAGCCTCTAAAAGAATTATTAGACACCTTTAATATTCATAGAATGGAAATGTCAGGATATGAGGCAGATGATTTAATTGGTACAGTTTCAAAAATGGGAGAAGATAACGACTTTAAAGTATACATAGTTACAGGAGATAAAGATGCTATACAACTTGCATCAAACAAAACAACTACATTAATTACTAAAAAAGGTGTAGGAGAAGTGGAAGAATACAACTATGATTCAGTTATAGAAAGATATGAAATGACTCCTACACAATTTATAGACCTAAAAGGATTAATGGGAGATAAATCAGATAATATACCAGGTGTTCCAGGTATAGGAGAAAAAACAGGTATAAAACTTATAAAAGAGTTTTCTTCTGTTGAAAATTTAATAGAAAACACTGACAAGTTAAAAGGAAGTGTTAAGCAAAAAATAGAAGAAAATAAAGAACAAGCTGTATTTAGTAAAAAACTTGCTACAATTATAAGAGATGTACCTATTGAAGTAAGCTTAGATGAACTATCTTTTGGAGATTATGATAAAAATACAGTAATAGAAGAGTTCAAAAAATTTGGGTTTAATACATTAATAAAACAAGTGCTATCTATGGACGGTGGAAGTGAAGAATCTGCTGTTGAAGAAAAGATAGAGCTAAATATTAATCATTTAGACAATTTGGAAGAATTTAAAAAAGAGCTTGAAAAAACTAATAAGTTATTTATAAAAACTGTAAAAAAAGCAGGTAATATATTAGATAAGAACATACTATATGTATTTGTAAGTTCAAATGGAAATGATATATATTACTTAAATGGCGAAGAATTAGAATTAATAAAAGATATAATTTCCAATGAGGAAATCAAGAAAATAGGTTACAATTTGAAAGATGATTATTTAGCTTTCAAACCATATAATATGGAAATGAATAATATTTTCTTTGATATAGCCATAGGAGAATATTTAATAGATTCAAAATCATCTACTTCTTATGAATGTAGTGATATAGCAATGAAGTATTTAACTAAAAAAGTAAAATCCGAAGAAGAAATCTTAGGAAAAGGTGCTAAAGCTAAGAAATTCCAAGACTTAGATATGGAAGAATTAAGTACATACTTTGGAGAAATGATAAATATAGTCTATAATGTATATCCAATTATGGAGAAAACATTTAAAGATATGGAAATGGAATACTTATTCTATGACGTGGAAATGTCATTGGTAGAAGTATTAGGATCTATGGAATACTATGGTGTTGCAGTTGACAAAAATCAATTAAGAGAGCTTGGAGATAAGTTTAAAAACATAATTGCAAACCTAGAAGAAGAAATATTCTCACTTGCTGGAGAAAAATTTAATATAAATTCACCAAAACAATTGGGAGTTATATTATTTGAAAAGCTAGAATTACCAGTAATTAAGAAAACTAAAACAGGATACTCTACAAATGCAGATGTATTAGAAAAACTTAGGGACAAACATGAGATAATAGATAAAATTACTGAATATAGACAAATAGTTAAGTTAAACTCAACATATGTGGAAGGATTGAGCAACATAATCAATCCAATAAGTGGTAGAATTCATTCTTCATTTAATCAAACAATAACAACTACAGGAAGAATATCATCTACGGAGCCGAATTTACAAAATATACCTGTTAAAACAGAAATGGGTAGAGAAATAAGAAAAGTATTTATTGCTGATGAAAACTCAAAACTAGTAGATGCAGATTACTCTCAAGTAGAACTTAGAGTATTAGCTCATATGAGTAGTGATGAGCATATGATAGAGGCATTCCAAAATCATATAGATATTCACTCAAAAACAGCATCACAAATATTTGATGTAGATGTAAATGAAGTTAACTCTACACAAAGAAGTGAAGCTAAAGCTATAAACTTTGGTATAGTTTACGGTAAAACAGATTTTGGTTTATCACAAGATTTAAATATACCTGTGGCAAAAGCTAAGGCTTATATAGAGAGCTATTTTGCAAATTATTCTAGCATAAAGAATTTTATGGATAAAGTTATTGAACAAGCAAAGGAAAAAGGTTATGTATTAACTGAATTTAATAGAAGAAGATATATACCAGAAATAAACTCAAGTAATTTTATGGTGAGAAAACAAGGTGAAAGATTTGCCATGAATGCTCCTATCCAAGGAAGTGCAGCTGATATTATAAAAATAGCTATGGTAAATGTATATAATAGATTAAAAGATGAACAACTTAAATCAAAATTAATATTACAAGTACACGATGAACTTATAGTTGAGGCAGTGGAAGAAGAAATAGACAAAGTATGCAAAATAGTAAAAGAAGAAATGGAATCAGCAGTTAATTTACAAGTACATCTAGATGTGGATTTAAATGTTGGAGATTCATGGTATGAAACTAAGTAGGTGAAGATATGCTTATTTTAGGATTAACTGGGAATATTGGCTGTGGAAAAAGTAGTTTGTCTGCAATATTTAGTGAGGAAAATATAGATATAGTTGATGCAGATGTTATTGCACGACAAATTTATGATGATGAAAAATTACTTAAGAAAGTATATGATACTTTCGGATTTGATATAAAAAATCAGGATGGTTCTTTAAATAGAAAGGCTTTAGGAAGAATAGTTTTTAATGATGATGAAAAACTAATTCAACTTAATAAATTAACTCATCCAGTAATAAGACAAAGTGTAAGTAATCAGATCGATAGGTATAGAAAGCAAAACAAAAAAATAGTAATATTAGATGCTGCATTACTTGTTGAGTCAGATTATTTAAACTTCGTTGATAAAATATTAGTAGTAACTTGTAGTGAGGATATACAAATTGAAAGAATAAAAATTAGAGATAATTGTTCTACTGAGGAAGCGCTTAGTAGAATAAAATCTCAAATGAGTCAAGAAAATAAAGTAAAATATGCAGATTATATAATAGATAATTCAGGTACAATTGACGAGTTGAAGAAAAAGGCTTTTATATTTTTGAATTATATAAAGGAGAATTGGCGTGTATAAGAAGAGTATTATAATCTTATCTGTTATTATAATCTTAGGCGGAGCAATTTATTTAGAAGGGGGCAGAATAAAAACATTACTCTACCCAAGGAAGTACTCTGTATATGTACAAAAATATGCAGAGGAATATAATCTAGATGAAAATTTAGTTTATAGTATTATAAAAGCAGAAAGTAAATTTAATGAAGAAGCACTATCACGTAGAGGTGCAAAAGGTTTGATGCAAATTGCAGATATTACAAGAGACTGGGCAATAGAAGAATTAGAATTAAATGATGATATAGATGTGTATGATCCGGAAACTAACATAAGAATAGGTTGTTGGTATCTTAACACCTTATATAAAGAATTTGGAAAAACTGACTTAGTCGTTGCAGCATATAATGGTGGTTCTGGAAATGTGAGAAAATGGTTATCAGATGAAGAGTATAGTGAGGACGGAGAAAACTTACATACTATACCTTTTTCTGAGACTGATAAATATGTAATTAAAGTAAAGAAGAATTATGAGCAATATAAGATGTTATACAGCAAGGAAGGAAGGAACTAATGAAAAAAAAAATAATAAAACTTCTAGCAATAGTTTTAACCATAGTTCTGGGAACTGTAGGATGTGCTAAAGAAAAAGAAAATAAAGATAATAATGACGAGATAAATGAATTAAATATTCAAGAATCTAATTACATTCATTTGACAATGTTATTTCCAACTACTATAAATCCAATACTAAATAAAGATAAATCAGTAGGATATATAATGAATTTGATTTACGATGGTTTATTTGAAATTGATGAAAATTACAATGTGGAGCAAAGGTTAGTTGAAAAATATACAAAGTCTTCAGATGGGAAAAGTATAAATATTAAATTGAATTCTGATGCTACTTGGCACAATAACAAGGAAGTAACTTCTAGTGATGTTAGCTTCACTGTTGATTTAATCAAAAAAACTAATGATAGCCCTTATGTAGACTTAGTAAAAAATATTGAATCTATAAATATAAGTGATAGTAAGAACTTTACTATTAATTTGAAAGAAAATGATCCTTTTGCTATAGACAAGTTAACTTTCCCTATTATTTCAAAGGAAAGATTAGGTAACTTAAAAACTGATGAGATAAGCCAGTATAAATACAACCTTCTAGGAAATGGACCTTATAAAATCAAAGACTATGTGGACAGAAAATATATTATACTTGAAAGAAATGAAGAATATTTTAGTGATTTACCGGAAAATAGAAAAGAAATATTTGTAAAATTAGTTCCGGATAAGGAATCACAAACAGAGATGGTACTTGCACTAGATAGTGATATTGCAAGTATAGATTTATCAGAACTAAGTAAGTTTGAGAAAAATAAAGAGTTTAATGTTACTAACTACGAAGGTAGAGACTACGAAATGGTTATATTTAATTACAATAATGAATTTCTAAACAATGTGAGTTTTAGAAAAGCCATAATATCTGCCATAGATAGAGAGAAACTTTTAAAAGAAGCTTATATAGGAAATGCAACTTTATCATATTTCCCTCTTAATACAACTAGTAAATATTATAATAAAAACATTAATAACTTAGCATTTAATAAAGAAAAGGCCATAGAATATTTAACTGAGGGACTTAAATCAGTAAATGAATCTTTAGAATCACAAAAACAAGCTGAGTCAAGTAAACAAAATTCACAAAACTTACAAGGTATAATAGAGGATAATTCTACAGGGACTTCACCTAACTCACAGCTTTCAAAAAAAGAAATGAAAGAAGTATTAAATCAAGTAGAATTAAATATAGTAGTATCTGACAGTAATGGTGAAAGAATAAAGGTTGCAAATATAATAAGGCAAAATTTAGCTTCAATAGGAATTAAAAGTGTGGTAAAAGAATTAAACGAAAAAGATTTAACTCAAGCTATCGATTCTAAAGACTATGATTTAGCAGTAGTGGGATACTCTTTATCAAGTATTCCAGATACTAGAGATATATTGGAAGCGTTTAATATAAAAGATAAGGAATTACCAACTTATATTAAATCTTTAGGAAATTCTAAATCAGAGGATGAAACTAAAAAAATATATGACCAAATACAAAAATATGTGGCTGAAAAAGCTTCATTTATATCTTTAGGAATATTAGATAACTTTGTAGTATCTAATAAGAGACTTGAAGGAACTATTCATCCTAATGATTTTGATATTTATAAAGGAATTTCAAACTTACAAATGAGTAAATAAACTAATTAACAGGAGGAATAACTACATGAGAAGAAAGTTATCTATTGAAGGAATGAGATGTAGCCACTGTGTGGCAAATTTAAAAGATGTTCTAACAGAAGACATTGAGGGGGTAGAAGTCTTAGAAGTTAATTTAGATGGAAAGTATGCTATTGTTGATATGGATGATAATGTAGATATTGAGAAAGTTAAAGCATTAATAGAAGATTTAGGTTTTAACTTAATAAGTGTAGAATAAATTTGAGATAAAAATAAATTAATACAAATAAAATAAGTTATATTTAACAAAAAGGAATATTTATATAAATATTCCTTTTTGTGTTTTTAAAAATCTATTAAATTGTATTACGAAGTTTGATGTATTATAATATAAAGAAACTTAAAAATAGATTTAGGAGGGGTAACATGGAAAATATAAATCTAGATTGGAAAAACTTAGGGTTTGATTATAGACAAACTGCTAAAAGATATGTATCTAATTATGAGCATGGCACTTGGGATGAAGGAATTTTAACAGAAGATTCAAATGTTATAATTAATGAATGTGCAGGAGTTTTACAATATGCACAAACTTGTTTTGAAGGTTTAAAAGCTTATAGAACAGAGGATGGAAAGGTAGTTATATTTAGACCTGACCTTAATGCTGAACGTTTAGCGGATTCAGCAAGAAGGCTGTATATGCCAACAATATCACAAGAAAAATTCTTAAATGCTATAGAGCAAGTTGTGTTGGCTAATATTGATTTTGTACCACCATTTGGAAGTGGAGGAACATTATATATAAGACCATATATATTTGGAAGTGGGTCAGTAATAGGGGTAAAACCAGATACTAAATTCCAATTCAGAGTATTCACAACGCCTGTTGGGCCATACTTTAAAGGAGGAGTTAAGCCACTTAGTATATGTGTAAGTGATTTTGATAGAGCAGCACCACATGGTACAGGTCATGTAAAAGCAGGACTTAACTATGCTATGAGTTTACATGCACTTCAAGTTGCTCATGAAAATGGATTTGATGAAAATATGTACTTAGATGCTGCAACAAGAACAAAGGTTGAAGAAACAGGTGGAGCAAACTTTATATTTGTAACAAAGGATGAAAAGATAGTTACACCAAAATCTGATACTATACTACCATCAATAACACGTCGTTCTTTAATGCATGTTGCAAAAGAATACCTTGGACTAGAAGTTGAAGAAAGAGAAGTACATGTAGACGAATTAAAAGAGTTTACAGAATGTGCTTTATGTGGGACTGCAGCAGTATTATCACCAGTTGGAAAAGTAACTTATAAGGATGAAGTAATATGCTTTTCAAATGGAACAAGTGAAATGGGGCCAATTTGTAAAAAATTATATGACACATTAACAGGAATACAAATGGGTAAAATAGAAGCTCCACAAGGTTGGATAAAAGTAATATCTGATTAATTCAGTATATAAAAAGGTTTATATAAAAATAACTTGTTATGAAAACTATTTTGGATGTATTTGTCTTTAGGCAATATCCAAAATAGTTTTTTGTTTTATAATTGACTTTGTTATAATATAATGCTATCATTTTGGTAACATTTGACAAAATAACTGTAGATTGAGAGGAAGAAAAATGGCATATAAATGGTCTGATGATTTACTAACAGGGAATATGCAAATTGATAAAGAGCATAAAGAATTAATAAAAGCAATTAATGATTTGTTCGAGGCTTGTAGTAAGGGGAAGGGTAGAGCTGAATTAGAAAAGACAGTGAAATTTTTATCTTCTTATACAAAAACACATTTTGCTCATGAAGAGGTTTTACAAGTGAAATATAACTACCCTGATTATAATAATCATAAAAAATATCATAAGCATTTTGTAGAACAAGTTGAAAATATACATAAAAAACTTTTAGCAGAAGGTTCAAATATTGCTTTGATAGGAGAAATCAATAGCAAAGTTGGTAATTGGATAATTAGTCACATAAAAAGAGAAGATGTTAAAGTGGCACAACATATAAAAAACCAATCTAAATAATTGATTGAAATATATAGCATGTTAATAAATAATTTTTAGATGATAAAAATTAATTGAAGAAAATACCTAGAGAAATTCTCTAGGTATTTTCTTTAGCTTAAATAAACTCTATTTACTCTTCTATTCATATTGCATAGAACTTCATTTTATTTTGAAATTTAGTTTTAAGTAGCTTTCTTACTAGCTTTGCTTGTTTTTGATTAATAATTTAACTGTAACTTATGTATAAAAAACTATACCTTGAGCAGAGTTATTGATATTATATTTCTTAAGTAGATATAATGAAAATAAGTAAGGGGAGAGGAAATTATTAATGATTAAAATAGCTATTTGTGATGACAATTTAATCATACTTAATCATACAAAAGAAATAATAGAAAATTATAAGATAAAAGATTTGCAAATACACTCATATAAAAGTGGAGAAGAATTATTAGAAAGTGAAGAAAAGTTTGACATTATATTTTTAGACATAGATATGGGTGGAATTAATGGCATAGAAACAGCTAAAAAAATTAGGACTTACGATAAAAAAGTAAAAATAATTTATGTGACAAATTATACAGACTACACATCTTCTGCTTTTAGTGTTCATGCTTTTGGCTATTTGATAAAACCAATTAAGGAGAAAGAACTTCATGAACAACTTGATGAAGCCTTATCTTATATGAAAGAAGATGAAGAATGTTTGATAGACTTTATTACAGAAGATGGGTTAGCAAGAATTGATGTAAAGAAGATATATTATTTTGAATATGTATCTAGAAAAATACTTATGAGAACAAGTGAAAAGACTTATATTATAAAAGATAAAATTTCAGCCATAAGTGATAAAATGAAAGATTTTGGTTTTGAAATGCCACATAAAAGCTTTGTAGTAAATTTGTATAATGTGAAATCTATCAAAGGTTATGATATTTACATGATGAATGAAAGTGTAATACCTTTATCTCAAAAAAAATCAAGTGAGTTTAGAAATGCTCTCAATATTTATCTTAGTAATCATATTGGGAAATAGATAAGGGGGTAGTGGAGATTAATAGTTATATTGACTTAGTTGCATATTTAATATTGCCAATCATAGGAAGTGTATTTATTGTTTATGCTTGCTTTGATTTTATGAAAAAAGTAGATAGAAATATATATAGAAAAAAGATAGGTTATATATTTTCATTTGTATTATTTAATATTGTCTTATCATTTAGTGCTTTATCAGGAAATTTTTTAGTAAATATGATTATGTTTTCAAGTGGAATATTGCTAATAGGACATTTTTTATATAATAATTCGAAACTTTATTTACTATATTATTGTATATTTGCTCTTTGTTTTTTATTTGTAGACTTACTGGTTAGTTTTTTTATATCTTTTGTAATATCTTATGGCGGATTTTATTTTTCAAATTTAGCTTACTTACAAATAACCGTAGTATTTTTAATTAGAATTATAGAATATGTTTACATAAAACTTTTTACAAATTTCATAAATAGACGTGAAGCTAAAATTATAAGCAAAATTCAAAGTTTTACTTTTTTAGTTATTCCTTTATTTAGCGTAATTTATATAATGACCCTAGTTTACTTATTACAACTATATGCTGGATTTGTAGAAAGTGTTTTGCTAGTTGTAAGCGTAGTTTTAATATTGATTTTAAATATATATGTAACTCATATTTTTGATACTGTATCAAAGAATAATACTTTGCAAAATGAAGTTAAATTGTATCATCAACAAAGTGAGTTACAACACAAGTATTATGATAATTTGGAAAATAAATATAAAGAATCTCGAAAACTAATTCACGATGTAAGAAATCACTTACAATCCATAGAAAGATTATATGAAAATAAGGAAGAAGACTTGGCCAAGAAATATACAAATGATATTCATTTAATGTTAAACGAATTAAATCAAAAGTATTACACAAGTAATAGAATATTAAATATTATCTTAAATGATAAATATCAAATTATAAAAAACACTAACATAGATTTTGATTGTAAAATAGGAGAGATAGATCTTGATTTTATAAGAGAAATTGATATTACAACAATATTTGCAAACATTTTGGATAATTCTATAGAAGTAGCAAAACAAGTGGAAGATAACAGCTATATAAAATTTCATATGAATAAATTTAATGATTTTATAGTTATAAATATAGTAAATTCCATGAAAGAAAAACCAATTATAAAAAATAAAAAAATTAAAAGTACAAAGGTTAATCATGATGGCTTAGGCTTAGAAAACATAAGAAAGACCTTAGAAAAATATGAAGGTAGTTTAGTGATAGATTTTGATGAACGTGAATTTAAAGTTAATATCGTAATTCCAAATTAATAATTAGGAAGTGAATAAAGTGATTGAATTAGGAACTAAAATAGGTTTAATAATAAGTGTTGCAATTTCGTTTGTGGCTCCAATATTAATGCTTATTTACTATATGGTTCACAAAAAACAAAAATTAAAACCTTTTATAGTAGGTGTTTTAGTGTTTTTTATATCTCAAATTATGTTAAGACTTCCCTTATTATCTTATGTATTGCCAAAGCAAATTTGGTACATGAGACTAAGTTTAAATCCTTATTTATATAGTATTTTTTTAGGATTGACTGCAGGCATTTTTGAAGAAGTAGGGCGATATATAGGATTTAAATATTTCCTGAAAAATAATCAAAAATATGATGATGGACTTAGCTTTGGTTTTGGGCATTGGGCCATAGAGGCATTATTTATAGTAGGAATAAACGCAGTTATTCTTTTATTTAGCCATAATTTACTTGAAGCTTCAGGTTTGAGTATAACAAATGCTTTTATGATGGGAATGGAAAGGTTGTTTGTACTAAGTGTACATGTAGGCCTTTCAATAATTGTATTATATTCAGTAAGACTAAACAAAACTTCTTACTTATTTATTGCTATTATACTTCATGGAATAATAGATGCAGGAATAGGTATTTTACCACAAATATTTAATATGGCAACGATAGGTATTGAAATATATGTACTAATTTGGGGATTAGGATTTTTATATTTAATATATAAGTCAAAATTGAAGTTTACTAAAATGGAGGAGTAAAATGAAAAAATTAAGATTATTTTTAATGATAACTTTAGGTTGTGTAATGTTAGGGGGATGTTCTTCAAATAAACTAAGTGATGATTTTAATGAAGAGCAGTTAAAGACCACTACAGAAGAAGTTATTCAGATGTTATGCAATGAGGAATATAACAAAATAAAAGAAATGTCGGGCCAAGAATTCATAGATGCAGGAGTAACAGAAAAAATAAAGGAAGTTTGGGGGCCTATGGCTAAAGATCTGGGGAAATTTGATTCTTTTGATAAAGAAGCAGTAGTAGGAAATGGGGATCAAGCTACAGTTGTAATTATATCTAAATTTGAAAATAGAAATGTTAAATTTACTATAAGCTATAATAAAGATATGAAGCTTACAGGATTTTACATTAAATAAATTATAAAATAAGAAGGTATCTTATTTAGTTAAAATTTACTTAACTATTTAAGGTACCTTTTATGTAAAAAAGGCTTCTATTTATGGGGGAAAATAGAAGCCTAAATGGGGGAGATTGAGTATGTTTGATTTTATAGTACTAGTTTCACCAAAACAAAATAGTTTATACATAAATTTAAAACAATTTAATAATTTTCAATAAAAATCATATAATTAAGTAAACCATAAATAGAAAATATTTAGCCAATTCACCAATTTAAAATTACTTGAATATAATAAGTAAGTATAAAATTGTTGATAATAAGGGGGAGGTATCATGGAATCTAGATATTATAAAGATGATTTGAAAGATATGATACTTGATATGGCCCACAAAGAACTTGAAAATTATGTATCTCAAAAAGGCGCACAAAAATACTTTGAGGGAAATATAGATAAAGTCATAAATGATTATGTAAAAAAAATAAGCAAAGACTCAAATATTCAAAAAACGTATTTAAAAGTATTAAAACATGGTGCATATCAAGAAAATATGGTTTCAGTAGCAAAAGTTATTAGAAATCAAGGGCTATTTAAGTCAAAGGAAGAGTTAATAAAATTTGCCAACTATTTGGGAGTAAGTGTGAATCATAAAAGCTCTTATAATCAAATATTAAAAAAAGTTTCAAAGCATATTTATAGCAATAGAGGGTCATACTCTAAAAAATATGTTTTTTATAAAAGAAATAGTCAAGAATATGTGTTAGAGCCTGAAAAAATAAAGAAAGATTTAATAGAAAGTTATAAATCAAAAACTAGAGAAGATATGAAATCAATAGCAAAACTTCTAAATATAAAAATAGTAGAAGAAGATTCTGCAGAAGATATAAGAAAAAAAGTAATTAATTATATAATAAAAGAGAAGGTTGCAAAGAAAAATCATTAAAGTTAAAGGCGCTATTGGCGTCTTTAATTTTTGGATAAGGAGATATAATAAGTTATGCAAAAGGAGTTGATGAAATATTAAATTAAAAAAACTTTTTTTATTAATACTAATTATAATTTCTAGCGCAGTAGTATTTAATGTTAATACAAATGAAGGTAGTTTAAATACAGATATAAAAATTGTAAGTTACAATATACATAGTGGAGTAGATAAGGATATGTTTCCAACTCTTTTTGATATTATAGATTTCTTGAAAAATTGTGATGCAGATATAATTTGCTTGCAAGAAGTAAATGAATCTGCAAAGGTAGGATTTCAAGTGAGCAGTCTAAAGGAAGAGCTGGGAATGAACTCTCACTTTGGTGCAAATGTAGTAAATTTAAATTCCAATTATGGATTGGTTACTTATTCAAGATATAAAATAATTAGTCAAAATCATGTATACCTGAGTAGCTCAAAGGAACAAAGGGGTATGTTACATACGGTTATTAAGGTTAAGGGAAAGAATGTAAACATAATTAATATTCACATGGGAACAAATAAAGAAGAGCAAGCAGAACAATTAAAAGAATTGCAAGCATTTATAGATGGACTTGGTGATGAGCCTTATATTATTGCAGGCGATTTTAATCTAGCAGATATAAATCTTGATAGTAACTGTGTAGATGTAGCTAAAAAATTACATAAATCAAATACACTGACCTTTTCATTAGGTATAGAAAGAATAGATTATATTTTTGTATCAGAAGATATTGTTCCAATAAATTATCGGGTTATTATAAAAAAAATGTCAGATCATTATCCGATTATTGCGAAATTGAGGATATAATAATAAAATATTGTAGTAATGTACAAAAAAATGTAATAATATTTAATTATACAAATATAGGATATTGTAATACATAAGGAGGAAATAATATGAAATTTACATTTTGCCATAATAACTTTAACGTACTAAATTTAGAAAAAAGTTTAGAATTTTATGAAAAAGCATTAGGTTTAAAGGAAGTTAGACGTATAAATTCAGAAGATGGAAGTTTTGTTTTAGTATATTTAGGTGATGGAGTAACATCTCATAATCTAGAATTAACTTGGCTAAGAGATTGGGACAGACCATATAATTTAGGAGATAACGAATTCCACTTAGCATTAGAAGTAGAGGATTTTGACAAGGCTTACGAATTACATAAAGAAATGAGTTGTATATGTTTTGAAAATAAAGCTATGGGAATATACTTCATAGCTGATCCAGATAATTACTGGATAGAAATATTACCAAAGAAAAAATAGAATGATAAAATTTGGGGGAGATAACTGTGAATACAAAAGTAATTGCAGCTATAGGAGTTGGAACGCTAGCATTATCTTTAGGTCAGTCTAGTGTTAGTGCACAAGAAAAAGGAACAGTTGCAGTTAGTGCATTAAATGTAAGAAGTGGCCCAGGAACAGATACTAGTATAAAAGGTTGCTTATACAAAGATGATGTTGTAGCAATATTAGAAAAAAGTGATGGTTGGTTAAAAGTTCAGTTACCTAACAAGTCTACTGGATGGGTCAGTGATAAATATATTCAAATAGAAAGTGCTAGTCTAAATGCAAAAATTAAATGTAACGTTAGATTAAATGTAAGAAGTGGTCCAGGAAAATCATATGAAATTAAAACTACTGTCAAAAATGAAACAATACATAAAATAACTGACAAAACAAATGGTTGGTACCAAATACAATTATCTAATGGAACCAGTGGTTGGGTACATGGATCTTATGTTGAGGAGACAATGGATAACATTTCAAATGATTCTAATAATGATTCAAGTAAGCCTGAAGGTAATCTAGAAACAGAAGTTAATCTAAATGGAAAAGTAATTAGTAGTGCCAATTTAAATGTACGAAGTGCACCAGGTACAAATTACTCTGTTAAAACTTATTTAAAACCTGGTCAAGTGGTATTTTTATTAAGTGAATCAAACGGATGGTACAAAGTAAAATTATCAAATGACACCATAGGATGGGTTTCATCTTCTTATATATCTAAAACGGATACTTATGGAAAATCCATAAGTAGCTTAAATGTAAGAAGTGGGGCAGGTACAAATTACTCTGTTAAAACAGTTCTAAAAAAAGGAGAAATAGTAGCTATAACTAATAGTTCTAACTCTTGGTACCAAATAAAAACAAGTTCTAATATTACTGGATGGGTAAGTTCTAGGTATATAAATATTACAACAGAATTACCAGGTGATAATACACCAAGTGAATCTAAAAATGAAGAAGTAGTAAATCTTGCTATGGCTCAACTAGGTAAGCCTTATGTATGGGGTGGAAATGGGCCCAATTCATTTGACTGTTCAGGATTTACAAGTTATGTATATCTAAATGCAAGAGGAATATCTTTACCAAGGATTTCTTATGAACAAGCAACAGTAGGAACTGCTGTAGGAACAGATAACTTGAAAGTGGGAGATTTATTACACTTTGCTACAGTTACACCTGGAAAAACTTCACATGTGGGGATATATATTGGGAATAATGAATTTATTCATGCTAGTGGTTCTCAAACAAGACCAGATAAGGTGAAAATAGACTCTTTATCTGGATATTATGGAAAAGTATTGCTAGGGGCAAGAAGATTTTAATAACACTAAAAAGCTATGAAATTAGAGAATATCTAAATTCATAGCTTTTTTATAATAATTATTTATAAACAAATTCATATCATAAATTGGACATCTTCTAAATATATATTAGTAAAAACCATTTAGGAGGATACAACTTATGAGCAAAAGAAAATTCTACAAAAATTTCAATAAGAGAAAAAAATTTAATGGAACGAGAGTAGTAACTATTACCTTATGTTTATGCATTGTTGGAACTTATGCATACATAAACTTGAAGGATAAGGATTTTATGGACAAGTTAGGAAAAGTTAATGTGGTAAGTGCAATAAAAAATGCATCAATATGGAATGGATTTAAAAACATATTTGATAAAAGCGGTGTTATTACTTCATCAACAATTGAGTCACAGTTGAATGAATTAGAAAAAGACGATGAAGATGAAACGCAAGAAAATTCACAGGTAGCAAGTGTAAATGAGATGGTAGTTTATACAATACAAGTAGCATCTTTAGAAGATAAAAATGATTTGAAGAAAATAGAGGAAGTTATGAATCAATATAAAATTCCATCATCAAGTATGACAATAGATAAGTCTGAAAAGATTCAAGTATACTCTTCTTTTGATGAAACCAAGGTGAGAAATAACTTAGAAAAGACAAGAACATATTTTTCTGATTCTTTTTTAACAAAAATAAATGTACCTATGTTATCTTTAGAATATACAGATAGCTATTCTTATATGAAAGATATAGCAAGCGGTTTAAATGATTTGATTGAAAATTATCAAAAAGAAGGTCAATATTGGGATGAAAATAAAAATGATTTAGAAACTTATAATGAAATTTTAACAAATCGAAAAACAATATTAGAAAATTTGAAAAAAAATACACAAAAAATTAATTATTCAAAAATGGATAAATTTAAAAATAATTTAATTTCTTATATAGATGACACGCAAAATAATATTTTGACTTCTTCAAAAAATGCAAATGAGAACAAAGGATATGTGAGTCAAGGTTTGTTACTATCTTCAATCCAACAGTATTACTTATTTGTGCAATCGATGAAATAGTTAACGTAAAAAAAGGTTGCCATATCAACCTTTTTTTACGTAATAAAAATGAAAAATATTAAAATGAGATAATTTATAAATTCTTAATTTTTTAAATTGATATATTAATAACGGTTTAAAATGATTGTTGTATTTGGCAAATTAGGATATTTTTTTAACAATTCTTAACTTTTTTAAATTTTATAGTATACTATAGTTAATAGCATAAAAGTAAAAAACAGTTTGGGGAGGTAGAAAAATGAAGCTCTTAACATTTAAAGGAGGAATACATCCTTCATATAATAAAGAGTATACAAATCAAATCGCTTTAAGAAAAGCAGAGGCTCCAAAAGTAGTCTATATACCTCTACAACAACACATAGGGGCACCAGCAAAACCTATAGTTGAAGTAGGAGAAGAGGTAAAAAAAGGACAAAAAATTGGCGAACCTCAAGGATTTGTATCAACTTATATACATTCATCTGTTTCAGGAAAAGTTATTAGTATAGAAGAACATGAAATCCCAGGAGGAAAAGGACTTTGTGTTGTAATAGAAAATGACTTTAAAGAAGAATTAGATGAAAGTATTCAACCAAAAGGTGAGCTAGAAACATTGGACTCAAAGGATATAATCAAGTATATCCAAGAAGCAGGGATAGTTGGAATGGGTGGAGCAACATTCCCAACTCATGTTAAATTATCACCACCACCAGATGCAAATATTGATGTTGTTATTTTAAATGGGGCGGAATGCGAACCATATCTTACAGCTGACCATAGACTTATGGTAGAAAATCCTGAAGACGTAGTCTTTGGTATTAGAGTAATAATGAAGGCTTTAAACGTTAAAAAAGGATATATAGGTATTGAAGTTAACAAGCCAGACGCTATAGAAGCTATAACAAATGCTGCTAAAGGATTTAACGATGTGGAAGTAGTTGGCCTAGAAGTTAAATATCCGCAAGGAGCAGAAAAACAATTAATATATGCTTGTACAGAAAGAGAAGTTCCATCAGGGGCATTACCAGCAGCTGCAGGAGCTGTGGTTGACAATGTTGGAACAGCTGCTCAAATAGCAAAAACTATTAAGACGGGATTACCGTTAATAGAAAGAATTACAACAGTAACAGGAAGTTGCATAAAAGAACCTGCAAACTTAATAACAAAAGTAGGTACAGTAGTTTCTGAAATAATTGATCAATGTGGCGGATTTAAAGAAGATGTAAAAGTAGGTAAGTTTATAATGGGTGGACCTATGATGGGTATGACTCAATATACAACAAATGTAGTTACTAACAAAGGTTCTTCTGGAATTCTATGTATATCTGCAGAAGAAGCTAAAATTGATGAACCAAGTAACTGTTTAAGATGTGGTAGATGTACAGACGTATGTCCAGCATTCTTACAACCGTTATATATAAGTGCGAATTCTTTAAAAGGCGATTTTGAGAGAGCAGCAGAACATAGAGCTCTTGATTGTATAGAATGTGGATCTTGCTCATTCATATGTCCAGCAAGAAGACCGTTAGTAGAATCAATAAGAAATGCTAAAAGACAAATTCAAGCTATGAGAAGAAAACAACAAGCGGCTAACAAATAATAGTTAGGGGGAAAAAATATGGAAAACAAGTTTATTGTATCATCATCACCTCATATTAGAAGCAATGAAGATACGTCTTATATAATGAAACAAGTAGTACTTGCCCTTGTACCAGCAGCACTTGCTGCAGTGTATTTTTTTAGAATCAGTGCCTTATTCGTAATGTTCTTTTGTATACTGGGTACAGTTGGGTCAGAATTTTTATATCAAAAAATAACGAAACAAAAAAGTACTGTAGGAGATTTTTCTGCAGTGGTAACAGGATTATTACTTGCATTTAACGTTCCAGCAGCACTTCCATGGTGGATGTGTGTATTGGGTGGCGTATTTGCAATTATAGTTGTAAAAATGGTATTTGGAGGAATTGGGAATAACTTTGTCAACCCAGCTCTTGCAGGTAGAGCTTTTTTACTAGCATCATTTCCAGTAGCAATGACTGCTTGGACTAAAACTGGTGTAAATTGGGTAACTATGAATAGTTTAGATGCAGTATCTACTGCAACACCACTTAGTTTCCTAAAAGCTGGTGCAGCTGGACTTGAACCATTAAAAGAAAGTGGAGTATCACTTTTAGATATGGCTTTAGGTAATATAGGAGGAAGTATAGGTGAAACATGTGCAATACTAATACTTCTAGGTGGAGCGTATTTAATTTATAAGGGAATTATTTCTTATGTAATGCCAGCATGTTATTTAGGTACAATATTTATATTAAGTTTCTTATTAGGTGGATTTAGTTTTGAGTTTTCAATGTTCCAAATACTAGCAGGTGGTGTTATGCTAGGTGCATTCTTTATGTTAACTGATTATACTACATCGCCTATGACTCAAAAAGGTCAAATTATATATGCTGTTTTAGCTGGTGTTATTGCAACCGTAATAAGATTGTATGGTGGTTATCCAGAAGGATGTTCATATTCAATACTACTAGCAAACGTTGTCACTCCGTTAATAGATAAATTTGTTAATAACAGAGTTTTTGGGGAGGTGCCTAAGAGTGAATAATATAGTAAAATTAGGATTGAACTTATTTGTTATTTGTGCGGTTGCTTCAGGTCTTTTAGCTGGGACGAATCAAATAACAGCTCCTCTAATAGAACAAAGAAACGAACAAGCTAATAACGAGGCAAGACAAACAGTTTTACCAGATGCTAGTGAGTTTAAGGTTTTAGATAGTAATAAATATAAAAGTGGTTCAGAGGTAGAAGTTGTAGAAGTTTATGAAGGACTGAACGGTTCTGATATAGCAGGGTATACTATAAAAGTTCTTCCATCAGGATATGGTGGAGAAATAGAACTTATGGTAGGTATAAAATCAGATGGAACTATATCAGGAGTTAATGTAGGAAATATGAATGAAACTCCAGGCCTTGGTGCTAAGGCTAAGGAAGAAGCTTTTTATGGTCAATATTTAGGGAAACCAGCCACTGAACTTAGCGTTATAAAAAGTGGATCAGCAGGAGAAACAGAAATACAAGCAATATCAGGAGCTACTATTACATCTAAGGCTGTAACAACAGGAGTTAATGCAGCGGTAGAAGTATATGATAGCATCAGTAAATAGGATAGGGGGAAATAATATGAGTCTAGGAAAAATATTTAAAAATGGTATTATAGACGAGAACCCAACCTTTGTTCAAGTTATAGGTATGTGTCCGACTCTAGCTGTAACAAGTTCTGCAATAAATGGTATAGGGATGGGACTTTCAACAGCAATAGTTTTAGCGTGTTCAAATATAGCGATATCGCTACTTAGAAAAGTAATACCAGATAAAATAAGAATACCAGCGTTTGTCGTTGTTATAGCAACTTTCGTTACAATAGTACAAATGCTTTTAAAAGCATATGTACCAGCTTTAGACAAATCACTTGGATTATATATTCCGTTAATAGTTGTTAACTGTTTAATACTTGCTCGTGCAGAGGCTTATGCATCTAAAAATGGACCAGTAGAGTCAGCTGTAGATGGTATAGCTATGGGTCTTGGATTTACTTTAGCACTTACAGTATTAGGAGCAGTAAGAGAATTATTAGGAGCAGGATCAATATTTGGTTTAAGTATATTTGGTGCTTCTTATGAGCCTGCTTTATTATTTATACTACCTCCAGGTGCATTCTTAACTTTAGGTTTCTTAATGGCACTATTTAATAAAGTAGCAAAGAAAAAAGCGTAATATAAGGGGGAAGTCATATGAATTATATATTATTATTTCTAAGTATTGTACTTGTTAATAATGTTATAACATCACAATTCTTAGGTATATGTCCTTTCTTAGGGGTTTCTAAGAAAGTTGATACAGCAGTAGGGATGGGAGTTGCAGTTACTTTTGTTTTAGCATTGGCATCTGTAATTACATTCTTTATACAAAAAATATTAAATATAACATCAACTGGATATTTACAAACAATTGCTTTTATTTTAGTAATTGCTTCCATAGTTCAGTTCGTTGAAATGGTTATAAAAAAGATGAGTCCAGCGTTATATCAAGCACTTGGTGTTTATTTACCGCTTATAACAACTAACTGTGCTGTACTTGGTATAGCATTAGTTAATATACAAAATAATTATAATATAGTTGCAACATTAATTAATGGTGTTGGAGCAGGTGTTGGTTTTACACTTGCAATAGTATTATTTGCAGGAATAAGAGAAAGACTAGAATTAGCAGATATACCGGAAGCTTTCCAAGGATATCCAATAACATTAATAGCAGCAGCTTTAATGTCAATAGCTTTCTTAGGATTCACAGGATTAATACAATTATAAAATAGGAGGTGATTTTGTGAGTATAATAAAAGCAATTTTACTTTTAGGTGGTTTAGGATTAATATTCGGAGCAATACTAGCTTATGCATCTAAAAAATTTGCCGTTGAAGTAGACGAAAGAGAAGAAGAAATACTTGCAGTACTTCCAGGAGCAAACTGTGGTGGTTGTGGATTCCCAGGATGTGGAGGTTTAGCAGCTGCAATAGCTAATGGAGATGCGCCAGTTAATGGATGTCCAGTTGGTGGAGCAGTAGTAGCTGCCAAAGTTGGAGAGATAATGGGTGTAGCGGCAAGTAGTGGAGAAAAAATGGTAGCAGCAGTAAAATGTAGTGGTACTTGTGACAAAGCAAAAGATAAATATGAACATCAAGGTATGAAAGATTGTAGAGCGGCAGCAGCTTTAATGGGTGGTTCAAAATCTTGTAGTGCAGGATGTTTAGGATTTGGAACTTGTGCTTCTGTATGTAAATTTGATGCTATAAAAATAGAAAATGGCGTAGCAGTAATAGATGAAGAAAAATGTGTAAACTGTGGAAAATGTAGAGAAGCATGTCCAAAGGCTTTAATAATAGAAAAACCAGCTAGCAAAGAAGTATTTGTTAAATGTAATAGCCATGAATTTGGTAAAGCAGTAAAAGCAAATTGCTCTGCTGGATGTATAGGATGTGGAGCCTGTGTAAAAGTTTGTCCAGTGGAAGCTATAACTTTAGACAACAAGCTTGCAGTAGTAGATCAAGAAAAATGTATAGGATGTAAAGTATGTGTAGCAAAATGTCCAACAAAGGTTATAGCAGGAGATATTAGTGACAGAAGAAAAGTTACTATAGATGAAGAAAAGTGTATAGGATGTACTGCTTGTGCAAGAGCATGTAAATTTGGTGCAATAGAAGGTGAAAAGAAACAACCACACAAAATTGACCAAGATAAATGTAAAGGGTGCCATTTATGTTTACCAAAATGTAAAAAGGGTGCCATGAGTTTAGTTGATGAAGAAATTAAAGCAACTAACCAATAAAACATGTTACAAAATAGATGTTAAAATATTTTAAATATGGTTAAAATAAAGGTATGGAAATAATCCATACCTTTATTTTTGTTAAAAATTAAATAATATAAGCGTTCCAATTATTTATAAGAAAAAAATTATAAATATAACAATTATGTAATCAAAAGACTCGACATTAACATTGAAATTTTTACAATATAATGATAAACTTAATTAGTACAAAAATATAGTACAAGGTGAGGTGAGAGAATGGATATAATCTTAGCATCGAAATCACCTAGAAGAAGAGAAATCTTAGAAAATACTAAGGTGAGATTTTCCGTAAAAGAAAGTCAAATTGATGAAGTTATCAAAGCTGATGAATCACCAAAAGAAACAGTAATGAGGCTTGCATACGAAAAAGCATTAGATGTGGCAAATAACAATAAAGAATCACTAGTAATTGGTGCAGATACAATCGTTGTCATAAATGACCAAATTTTAGGAAAACCTAAAAACGAAGAAGAAGCATATAACATGATTAAGTTATTGGCAGGAAAAACTCATTATGTAATTACCGGTTTCGCTTTGATAAATTTAAGTTTAAACAAAAAAGTTATTGATTGTGAGGTTAGTCAAGTAACTTTTAAAGAATTATCCGAAGAATGCATAAAAGATTATTTGAATACAAAAGAATCTTTAGATAAAGCTGGAGCTTATGGAATACAAGGGTATGGAGGACTATTAGTTAAGAATATTCAAGGCGACTACTTTAATATAGTAGGGCTTCCAATATCAAAAATAAGTGACTGCTTAAATGATCACTTTAAAATAAATCTTTTTTACGGAGGTTGATTCAACTGAAAAAGTCTTCTAATTCATTAATGACAATTAAAGATATGACATTAGAAGAAAGACCAAGAGAAAAAATGATTCTAAATGGCGCAAGTAGTTTATCTGATGCAGAATTATTAGCCATACTTATAAGAACTGGCACTAAAGAATTAAATGCAATTCAACTAGGACAAGCGATTATAGAGAAAGCTGATAATATCAGATATTTACAAGACTTAACTTTTGAAGAGCTAAAAAGTATTAATGGTATAGGACAAACTAAAGCACTTCAAATTAAAGCAGCTTTAGAATTAGCTAGTAGGATAGCATCATATAAGCCTGCAAAGTATAAAATCAAAAACCCTTGGGACATATATAAATACTATATGGAGAGTTTAAGATATCAATATAAAGAAATTTTTAAGGTAGTTCTTTTAAATACTAAAAATGAAATAATAACTGATGTGGACATTTCTGTGGGAACTTTAAATTCATCCCTTGTTCATCCTAGAGAAGTTTTTAGAGAGGCAATAAGAAGAAGTAGTAATAAGATTATTTTGCTACATAACCATCCATCTGGAAACTGTGAGCCCTCAAAAGAAGATAAAAATGTAACAAATAGGCTAAAAGATTGTGGTGAAATTATGGGCATAGAAGTTATAGATCATATCATAATAGGTGACGGAGTTTATTTTAGTTTTAAAGAGAATATGTTGATTTAATAAGAATAAAAGTAAGGAAGGTGTATGAAAATGGCAAAGGAAAAGAAGGAAAAAAAAGGTTTTAAATCTTTATTTGGATTTGGAAAAATGACTAAGGATATGGGTATCGACTTAGGTACTGCAAATACATTAGTTTATATAAAAGGACAAGGAATAGTAGTAAGAGAGCCATCTGTTGTTGCTATAAGAGATGATAGCAAACAAGTTTTAGCAGTTGGTGAAGAAGCGAAAAGAATGATAGGTAGAACACCAGGAAATATAGTAGCTATAAGACCAATGAAAGATGGGGTTATAGCTGATTTTGATGTTACTCAATCAATGTTAAGTTACTTCATACAAAAAGCTGCAGCTAAAAAAGGAGTAGTTTCTCCAAGAATAGCTATATGTGTACCTTTTGGTGTAACAGAAGTTGAAAAAAGAGCAATAGAAGAAGCTGCGAGACAAGCAGGAGCTAAAGATGCATTCTTAATAGAAGAGCCAATGGCAGCTGCAATAGGAGCAGGACTTAGAATAGAAGAGCCAGAAGGAAATATGGTAGTAGATATCGGTGGTGGTACTTCGGAAATAGCTATAATATCACTTGGTGGTATAGTAACAGCTAAATCAATAAGACTTGGTGGAGACGAATTAGACGAAGCTATAGTTAGTTATGTAAAAAAAGAATACAGCTTAATGATAGGTGAGAGAACTGCTGAAAATGTAAAAATCACAATAGGTTCAGCTTATAAAGAAGGCGAAGAAATTGAAATGGAAATAAGAGGTAGAGACCTAATAACAGGTCTTCCAAAAACTATGCAAATATCTTCAGCAGAAGTAAGAGATGCATTAAGAGAGCCTATTAATTCTATAGTAGATGGAATAAAATCTACACTAGAAAAAACTCCACCAGAATTAGCTTCAGACATTATGGAAAATGGAATAATGTTAACTGGAGGAGGAGCTTTACTTAAAGGACTTGATAAATTAGTTAAAGAAGAAACTGGAATGCCAGTTAAAATAGCAGAAAATCCACTAGACTGTGTTGCTATAGGTACAGGTAAATCAGTAGAAGATGCAGAAATATTTGAAAAAGTACTAATGATGAACAATAAAAAGTAATGAAGTAGGTGCTGACCTTGAAGTTTGAAAAGAATAATAAAAACAAGAAAAAGGTTAATTTTAAAGTGATAGCAACAGGTGTAGTTGCTATCACTTTAATTGGAATTGTAGCTATGTCTATTGGAAGAACTGGTGGGAGTAATCCTACAGGTTCAAATGTTGGAATGACTACAATATCTACTATAGGAAGTACAATTAATAGTGGATTTACCTTTGTAAAAAGTGGATTTGAAAATATAATAAATTTTCAAAAAAATGCTAAAAAAGCTGAAAGCTTAGAAGAAAAAAATAACAAATTACAACAAGAAGTAATTGATTTGCAAAATAAATTAGATGATGTTCAATCTCTACAAAGTTTAAAAACAGCGTTAAATTTTGTAGATGAAAAATATGTTGCTAAAACTTTATCTGCGAAGGTAGTTAGTAAGAATGATGGAAACTGGTATTCAAGTTTTGTTGTATCTGCTGGTAGTAAAGATGGCGTAAAAAAAGACAGCTTAGTTATGAATGGTAATGGCTTAGTAGGTATAGTATATGAAGTATCTGAAAATTATTGTAAAGTTATTTCTTTATTAGATACAAAATCATCAGTAAGTTTTAAGTTAGCGAAGAACTCTGAATTTAAGGGTATTATTACGTATGGTGAAAGTATAGACGAAAAAGTAGATTATAGACATAGTGGGTTGTTACAAGGATATATGTTTGACTCTACTTATGATGTATTACCAGGTGACGTAGTTACAACATCAGGTCTTGGATTATTTCCAGAGGGAATTGTCATAGGTAAAGTAGAAAAAGTAGTGGAAAATAAAAATAACTCATTAAAATATGTAATAGTAAAACCAAATGTTGATTTTAAAAATATAGACGATGTAGTAATCGTTGAACCAAGAAGTATAAACTAGAGGGGGGATCTAAAATGAAAAAAGTTTACCTTTCTCTTTTAGGAATAGCTATACTTATATTAGAAAATAGTATAACCAACTATATAAGTATATTTGGGGTAACTATAGATTTTCTTTTGATTTTCCTAACAATTATATCTTTATATTTAGAGGAACTTGAAATTGGGATCATAGGGACCCTATTAGGTCTTTTGAAGGATATAACTGTTGGTGGGATATTTGGAGTAAATGGTTTAGTTTACTTTTTAATATGTTATGTAATTAGCTATTCAAGAAAAAAAATATACAAAGAAAGTAAAGTTACTATATTTACACTAATTTTAGCAACAACTATATTTAGTTCTGTGCTTAACATATTAGGATCTATTGTTGTTTATAATAGTTTTACTATAACAAGATTGATTATAAGAGGTATAGTAATATTTCCAATTTTAAATAGTATAATGGCCTTAATCTTATATAAGGCATTTGATAAATCAATATTAAAACTTAAAGAAGATTAGTTGGTGATTTAATGGATGAAAAGAAAATTAATGATAGATGTAGGATAATAAAAAATGTATTTCTTTTTGCCTTTGTAGCTATAATAATTAAAATTTTATATATGAATATAATAAAATATAATTATTATACAGATTTAGCCGATAATAAAACGTATAAGGAAATTACTATAAAAGCGGCTAGGGGGGAAATAAGAGATAGATATGGAAGATTATTAGCTGGAAATGAAAATCAGTTTACTGTTCAAGTATCAATAAATGAATTAACAAAAAATGATACAAAAGAAGATAAGTCAGAGGGAAATAATATTTCTCTAAAACTTATTAATTTATTGGAAAAAAACAAAGAAAAATATACTGATGAATTTCCTATCGTAATAGAAAATGGAAAATATTATTATACATATGATGAAAATATAAAAAAATATAAGACAGATAATAATATTCCACAAGATTTAAATGCTAAAGAAACATTTTATTATTTAGTAGACCAAATAATAGCAGGTGGAAAGCTATCAGAAGAAGATAGAAATTTAAAACCAGCGGATTTACAGAAAAAAGTAAATGAGGCTGGATATTATCCTCCAATACTTGTATCTACTTGGACATTTACAGAAGATAGAGAAAAGAATGATTGGCTTGAAGGATATAAAGTAGATAAATGGATGGAAGAAAATAAAATAAAATCTAATAAATTTGATACAAAATTGGCCTTTAAAGCAATAAGAGACTACTACTTAATAGATTCAAGTTTAAGTGATGAAGAGGCTAGAAAAATACTTATAGTTAGAGATCTTATAAAATCTCAGGGTTATACAAAATATAAACCAGTAACAATAGCAAAAAATATAAGTGAAAATACAATAGCAACAATTGAGGAAATGGCCCTTGAGCTTCCTGGAATATCTGTGTCTAATGAACCAGTTAGAACGTACCCTAACGGAAATTTAGCATCTCATGTTCTTGGATATTTAGGGAAAATACCTTCTACTCAGGAAAAACAATATTTAGAAAATACAGAAGAAAAATATTCTAAAGATGACATAGTAGGACTTTATGGAGTTGAAAAAACTCAAGAAAGCAAACTACATGGAACGGATGGATATAAAAAAGTTAAAGTTGATGCTGTAGGAAATATAACAGAAAATTTAGAGGTGACTGAACCTGTTTCAGGAGATACAGTATACCTTACACTTGATAAAGACCTACAAGAAGTAACAGAAAAAGCTTTAGAAAAGACACTTAAAGCATTACGTGATGGTGGCCTCTATGAAAGTGATTATGGTGATGTAAGTGTTGCTGGTGGAAATAAAAATGCAAAATCAGGTGCTGTTATAGTTACAGATGTAAATACTGGTGAAGTTTTAGCTTCAGCATCTTATCCATCATATGACCCAAACTTATTTGTATCTGGAATATCATCAAAGGATTATAGTAATTTACAACCTAAGAATACAAATGATTTACTTGCACCAGCGCCACTATTAAACTTGGTTACTCAAGGTGTATTCCAACCTGGTTCAACATTTAAAATGATTACAGGGATGGCTGCATTAGAACATGGATTAAACCCTGAATATACTATAAATGACCCAGGTGTTATTTGGATGGGTAAAAAATCCTATGGTGATGCCATATGGAATAAAAGTAGAGCTAATCACGGACTTACAAACCTTTATAAAGCTATACAAGAATCTTGTAATATTTACTTCTATACTATAGGTACAGGAGAAAATAGAATTGGTGGAGCAGATCCTAATGCGAAAATAGGTCCAGAGCAAGTAATGGATTATGCTAAACTATTTGGCTTAGATGACTATACAGGATTATATGAAGACTTAGGTAGTGAAAGTAAAGGTAAAGTACCTAGTGAAGAAGCTAAAATTGAATCTACAAAATCTATGCTAAAAACATATTTAAATAAAGTTATGAAAAATAGTTTTACTGACATAACTAAGGATAAAAATCCTGAAGAATTTGCTGCAAGAATTCAGCAAATAGCAAATTGGTGTGAAGAAAAAACTACACCAAGTAAAGCTGAAGTTCTAAAAAGATTAGAAGACCTTAAAGTAAAAGAAGATGATTTAGAAACTTTAGCTGATCAAATAGTATATACTTACTTAAACTTCTCTAAATGGACTGTATCAGATGCATTTAATTTAGCTATTGGACAAGGGGAAAATGCCTATACTCCAGCACAAATAGTTAGATATATTTCTGCCATAGCAAACGGAGGAACTTTAAATCAACTTTATGTTATTCAAAAGTCTGTATCATCTGACTATAGTGAGGTAGATATAAAAGAAGCTGAATCTGAAAAAATAGACTTTAAAGATGATGATAATTTAAAAGATTTAATTATAGGTATGAAAAGAGTTGTTACTGAAGGTACTGCTAATAAAGTATTAGGAAATCTTGATGTACCTATAGCGGCTAAAACTGGTACTGCACAAAAAAGTACAAAAATACCGACAAAAAAAGAATATGATTATTTAATGAGTCATCTATCATCATACAATGTAAACAAAGATGAGGTGTTAGATGTATATCATAAATTAAGATTAGAAAGAGAAAAAGAATTAACTAAAGCTAGAATTGATGAAATTAAAGAACAATTAGCAAGCAAAGATATAGATGATGAAACTAAGGAAGAACTAGAAAAAGAATTAAAAGAAGGTGTTTCTGAGAAACTACCTGAAAAAGATGATAGAATAAATGCAGCTTACTTAAGAAGAGCAATAAAAGAGCTTAATTACAAAATAACAGATGAAGAGATAGATGCATTTAAAGAAACATATGGAGATTTTGGATGGGCAGTATCTTATGCTCCAGCGGATGATCCAGAAATAGCAATATGTGTTGTGATACCGCAAGGTAACTCAGGGACTTATGCAACATTACCTATGAAGGATATTATAGGATATTACATGGGTCTAAGAGGTAAATCTTCTAATGATACAAATAATACAACAGACAGTATAGACAAAGAAGACAACAATAATTCAGAAGAAGATATTATAAATTTTTCGACACAATTGAAAAAATAAAAGGTGATTAAGATATTTATGAAGAATATAAGTAATAAACTAATATCACTCTGGAGGTTGTTATGTCTTTTAGTAAATATTCCACAGAAGAGCTTATAGAGTTTAAAGGAAATAAAAAAGGGCTTATTATTAATATTAAAAAAGTAGCACCCTTTGAACATATAGAACAAAGTATAATAGATAGATTAGAAGAAAATGTTGGATTTTTTAATGGAGCAAAAATTTATCAAATTAATTGTGACTATTTAAATGACATTCATATGATGATGATTAAAGAATCTATTACATCAAAATTTGATATAGAGTTCGTAGAAGAAGAAAAAGAAACTTATATTAACGCTTATGAAACAAAGTATGTGGATGCTATGAGATCTGGGGAAAATGTAGTCTTTGATGGAGACGTTGTAGTAATGAGTGATATGAACCCTGGTTCACAAGTTAGTTCCACTAGAAATGTTGTTATTATGGGTAATATGAATTCTGGAGCTAAAGTAGTTGCTAATGGGAATATTGTAGTGATGGGTGAAGTGCGAGGATTTGTTCATGCAGGAGCCAAAGGAAATAATTCGGCTTATGTTATAGCAAATAGTTTAAATCCTAAAATACTGCAAATAGCAGATAATATTGCAGAGGCACCAGAGGATGATTATGAAGAGTCAAAGAATGAGAAAAAAATTATTCCTGAAATAGCCTTTGTGAGTAAAGACAGGATTGTTATTGAAAGCTTTTTACCTAAAACTTTAAAAAACAAGGAAATATATAGGGGGTAGTATAATGAGCGAAGTCATAGTTATAACTTCAGGCAAAGGTGGAGTTGGTAAAACAACAACTGTAGCTAACTTAGGTACAGCACTTAGTTTAGAAAATAAAAGAACTGTTGTGGTAGATGCAGATATAGGACTTAGAAACTTAGATGTGGTTATGGGGCTAGAAAACAGAATAGTATATGATATAGTAGACATAGTTGAGGGAACATGTAAGTTAAAACAAGCATTGATAAAAGATAAGAGATTTGAAAATTTATACTTATTGCCAGCAGCACAAACAAGAGACAAAAATGCAGTATCTGTGGAGCAAATGTCTGAGCTTTGTGAAAAACTAAAAGAAAGTTTTGATTATGTAATAATAGATTGTCCTGCGGGAATAGAACAAGGATTCAGAAATGCCATAGCAGGAGCAAATAGAGCTATTGTTGTTACAAATCCTGAAGTATCTGCTGTTAGAGATGCAGATAGAATAATTGGGTTATTAGAAGCCAATGAAATTAGTGAAATTAGATTAATAATTAATAGAATAAGACAGGATATGGTTAAACGCGGAGATATGATGGACAAGCAAGATATAGTTGAAATATTAGCTATAGACTTAATTGGTATAGTTCCAGATGATGAAAGTATAATCATATCAACAAATAAAGGGGAACCTGCAATACTTGATCCTAAATCAAATGCAGGAAAAGCATATAGAAACATTGCTCAAAGAATACTAGGTAATAATGTTCCTATCATGGAAATGGAACAAGAGACTAACTTCTTTGGAAAAATCAAAAAAATGTTTGGCGTAGCTAAATAGAATAGGGGGATGTTCATGTTTGATCTTTTTAAAGCTTTTTCAAGTGAAAATAAGACTAGCAAAAACGTAGCAAAAGAAAGGTTAAAATTAGTTCTTGTACATGACAGGGTAGATTGTTCTCCACAACTTTTAAATATGATTAAAGATGACATATTAAAAGTTATATCTAACTACGCTGATATAGAAGAAGATGGTTTAGAGATAAAGATGTCTAAAACTAGAAGTGAGAATGGAGACAGACCAGTATCTGCCTTAGTTGCAAATATACCACTTAAGAATTTAAAAGACAGGAAAATATAAATTAGTCTTAATAAAGGGGGATATACTTAAGGTATATTCCCTATTTAGTTCGTGACATTTTAATATGGATTTCTATACCAGAAAGACGGTGATAAATTGATTAAATATAAAAATAGTTTAAAGTTATTAAAGCAGTTAGATTGGAAGTTAATAGCTACACTCTTAGTAATCTTTACTTTTGGTATTGTTATATTAAGTAGTGCTACTCATGTAAATCAAACTGGAAATTATTCTAGACTAATAAAACAAACTGTAGCCTTTGTTTTAGGTTTAGGAGTGATTATGTTCATATTGGTTTTTGATTACAACTTCTTAGGCCAATATTACAAAGAGTTGTATATTGCAAGTGTCGTGTTGCTAGCAATAGTTTTAACTCCCCTTGGAGCAGTTAGAGGTGGAGCAAAATCAACATTAGATTTGGGGCCTTTGGATTTACAAACTGCAGAAGTAGTAAAATTTACTTTTATACTAAGCTATGCAAAAATTGTAGAGCTTAAAAAAGGAAAGATGGATAATGTAAAAGACATTGTAAGGTTATTAATGTATGCAGCACCTGTAATTGGTTTATTAATTGCACAACCAGACTTAGGTACAGCTATAGTATTTTGTTGTATAATTGCAGGTATAATATTTACAGCTGGAATTGACTACAATATACTAAAAAAAACAATAATTGTAGGAGTTGTAGCACTTCCTATTGTATACTTGTGTATAGACCCATACCAACAGGCTAGAATAACAGGTTTTTTACATCCAGAAGACACAAGTATACAAGGTAACTATCAGGTTATGCAGTCTAATATAGCCATAGGTTCAGGCGGTTTCACAGGTAAAGGTCTATTCAAAGGGACACAAAACCAAGAAGATTTTCTACCTATACAAGATAGTGACTTTGTATTTGCAGTTGTAGGAGAAGAATTAGGAGTAATAGGGATGGTAGCCTTAATAAGCTTATTTGCTTATTTTCTATATAGAATGTTAAGAATATCTGCTGAATCCAAGGATGAATACGGAGCCCTCGTTGTAGTTGGAGTAACTTCAATGTTCGCATACCAAATTATCCAAAATATAGGTATGACTGTATCTCTAATACCGGTAACAGGGGTAACACTTCCATTTATAAGTTATGGAGGAAGTTCTGTTTTAACATCTATGGCAAGTTTAGGCTTAGTATTAAATGTTTGTATGAGAAGAAAGAAGATAAACTTCTAGAGAAAGCAGGGGTGTAAGGTGAATATGAAAATGAATATTGCATTAGTTGCACATGATGAAATGAAAAATACTATGGTAGGTTTTTGTATTGCCTATGAGAACATATTAAAAAAATATGGTATTTATGCAACAGGAACTACAGGTAAAAGAATAATGGATGAAACGAACTTGAAAATAAATAGATTAGCATCTGGGCCACTTGGTGGAGATCAGCAAATTGGTGCCTTAATTGTTAATCAAGATATTGATTTAGTTATATTTTTAAGGGATCCACTAACTTCTCAAGCGCATGAACCGGATATACAGGCATTAATTAGACTTTGTGATGTATATCATGTGCCAGTGGCAACAAACTTAGCTAGTGCAGAAATTTTTATTAAAGCATTGGATAGGGGAGAGTTCTCTTTTAGAGAAGTAAGAAAAACTACAAGTCAAAGAATTTAAAATAAAAGGTTAATGTGAAGAATTAATTTTCAACACATTAACCTTTTGTTTTTATTTAATATAATTAGCAAATTCTACACCATAATCAAAACATTCTTTGAATGTATCATCGCTCGGGAAGAATTTCTTTTTAAGAGCCGGTTGAGGAACTTTAAATGCCATAGCTTTGAATAAATTTTCTGCCATAGATATACCTTCACCACTCCATCCATAAGAACCAAATACACCAGCAATAGTTCCCTTGTTAGCCATTGGATCTATTGATGAGAATAAATCCCACATAGGTTTAACCATAGTTCGATTAATTGTTGGAGAACCAATTAGAACTACTTTTGCATTTAATACAGCACAGTGCATTTCTTCTAATGATAATTTTTCTAAGTCATATAACTTAACTTTAACATCTTGAGATAGGGCACCTTGTTGTATTTTCTTAGCCATATCAAAAGTATTAGTATAAGCTGATAAGTAGAATATAGCCATTTCACCTTGATTAGTTTCTTCTAAAGCTGCTTTTGACCACTCTACATATCTAGTAACTTGTTCCATTGGTTTTTCAGAAAGTATAGGACCGTGAGAAGTTAAAATTGTATCGAAATCTAATCCTAATTCAACAACTTTATCTACAGCATCTAAAACATATTTTGCATAAGGTTTAACTATACAATCATAGTATAATTTTGCTGAGCCTAAATAGCCTTCTCCATGAATAGCTTTTGCATCATAGTGAGAATAATGACATCCAAAAGCATCACAAGTTAATAAAACCTTGTCTTTAGGAACATAAGTGAACATTGTATCTGCCCAATGTAAGAATGGAGTTTGAATAAACTCAAGATTTCTTTTACCTATGTTTAATTTATCGCCAGTTTTAACAGTTGTACAATTGAACTGTCTGTTAACTTGATCACCTAAGTATGATTTAGCTGCATTAGTACAAACAACTTGAACATCTGGGTTTATATCTAATATATATTTTAAACAACCAGCATGATCTGGCTCAGTATGATGAATAACTACATAGTCAATATCTTTAATATGAACTAATTCTTGTAAATTACTTAAAAATTCATCTTTAAAACAATCTTTTACAGTATCAAATAAAACAACTTTTTCATCTCTTATTAGATAAGAATTGTAAGTTGTTCCATACTTTGTTTCCATTATAATATCAAATATTTCTAAATCCTTATCTACAACACCAGTATAAAATATATCTGGCTTAATTTCAAAAACACTGCTCATTGAAAACCTCCTAAATATAAAAAATCATAGCACAAATTGTATATACCCAATCTGATTTAGAATTAAACTAAAAATATGATTAGGATTATTATTTTAGTTATTTGTTATTTTTACTCAAAAAATAAGAAAAAACTAAAATGAGTACATATAAATAATTTTATTAAATAAGATTATCTAATTATAAGAGATATTTTAGAAATTAATATTTATATAGATAAAGTTATTCTAAAAGAAGTATAATGAATAATAATAACGCGATAATATAAGTAATGAGTTAATATTTGGCTTTTTGAAGTAAAAATTTTTGATACCAAATATTTTATAGTGTATAATAAAATTTATGTTAATTACAATTAGTTTATCGGAGGTTTCAATATTAGATGGATAAAGCAGAATTTAGAAAAATTTTAAAAAAAGTAGAAAAACCAGCTAGATATTTAGGAAATGAAATAAATTCAATTCATAAAGATACTAGCAAAGAAGGTTTAATAAGATACGCACAATGTTTCCCAGACTTATATGAAGTAGGGATGAGTCATTTAGGAAGTCAAATCTTATATAGAGTATTAAATAGCGATGAAAATGTTTATTGTGAAAGAGTTTATTCTCCAGCAGTGGATATGGAAGAAATATTAAGAGAAAAGAATATACCTCTATTTGCAATAGAATCAAGAGAACCTATAACAAATTTTGACTTTGTTACATTTACCCTTCAATATGAACTTTCTTATACAAATATATTAAACATATTAGACTTAGCTAATATAGAAATATTTGCAAAAGATAGAAAGTTAGATGATCCATTTATAATGGTTGGAGGTCCTTGCGCTTACAACTCAGAACCTTTAGCGGATTTCGTGGACATAGTAATACTTGGCGAAGGTGAAGAAGTTAACTTAGAAGTACTAAACGAGTACAAAGAGTGGAAGAAAAACAAAACAACTAGAGAAGATTTCTTAATGAGAGCTTCTAAAATAGAAGGTGTTTATATACCAAGTTTCTATGATGTTACATATAATGAAGATAAAACAGTAAAAGAAACAGTGCCAAATAGAGAAGGAATACCTACTAATCCAAGAAAAAGAATAATAAAAAATATGGATGAAGTTCCATATCCAGAAGCCTTAATAGTTCCTTACATAGAAACTGTTCACGAAAGAGTGGTTTTAGAGCTATTTAGAGGATGTACAAGAGGATGTAGATTCTGTCAAGCTGGTATGATTTATAGACCAATAAGAGAAAAAAGTATCGGTACTCTAAAATCATCTTTAGACAAACTAATAAAAAGTACAGGATACGATGAAATATCTTTATCTTCACTTTCAACTAGTGATTACTCTAAATTAAGTGAACTTACAGATGTTTTAATAGAAGAATACGCAAGTAAAAACATAGGTATATCACTACCTTCACTTAGACTAGATAACTTTACAATGGAAATTGCCGAAAAAATACAACAAGTTAGAAAATCAGGACTTACATTTGCACCAGAAGCAGGAACTCAAAGAATGAGAGATGTTATAAATAAAGGTGTAAGTGAAGAAGATTTAAAAAATGCTACTACAAAAGCTTTTGAAATGGGATGGCATAGTGTAAAACTTTATTTCATGATAGGCCTTCCAACAGAAAGATACGAAGATTTAGATGGAATAAAAGATTTAGCATACAATGTAATAGATACTTATAGAGAAGTACATGGCGGAAAATTATCTAGAAAATTTGGAGTAACAGTAAGTACATCAACATTTGTACCAAAGCCATTTACTCCATTCCAATGGCATCCACAGGACACAGGAGATGTGGTTAGAGAAAAACAACAATACTTAGTTAAGGCTCTAAAAAATAGAGATATAAGATATAACTATCATGATTCAAAAACTAGTTTAATGGAAGCTGTTGTATCTAGAGGAGATAGAAGAATAGGTAAAGTTATTTATGATGCATTCAAAGCTGGAGCTAAATTTGATGGATGGTCAGAATACTTTAACTTAGATATATGGACTGAGGCTATGGAGAAAAATGGACTAGATATAAGCTGGTATGCTCATAGAGAAAGAAGCTACGACGAAGTGTTTGCGTGGGATCACATAGATGTAGGTGTATCTAAGAAATTCTTAATAGTAGAAAATGACAAAGCTAAAGAAGATGTAGTGACACCAGACTGTAGGCAGAGATGTAATAGTTGTGGAATAAATACAACGGACTTAGGAAGGGGGCTATGCTAATTATGAGTAAGTTAATTAGAGCTAAATATAAAAAAGAAGATGATATGATATTCATATCACATCTTGATTTACAAAGACTTTTACAAAGAGCGTTTAGAAGAGCAGAAATAAACTTATCTTATTCTCAAGGATTTAACCCTCATCCAAAGATGAGTTATGCTAATGCTCTTGCACTAGGAACAGAAAGTCAAGGAGAGTATGTAGATATAGAAATAGAGGATGATATATTTGTTGGAGACTTTTTACAAAGAATAAATGAAGAATTACCAATAGGTGTGGAGTTTATAAAAGCAGAAGAAATAACTCCACAAACTCCGGCTCTTGCACAAGAGATAGTTTATGGAGAATATTTATTTAATATAGATTTAGAAACTCCTTTAAGCAAAGAACTTGTAAAAACTAGAGTATTTGAGTTCATAACAAGTAAATCAATAATGATAAGTAAGAAAAATAAAAAAGGTAAGATCGTAGAAGTTGATATAAGACCAATGATTAAAACTTTTGACTTAGTTGTATTAGATGATAGTAGAGCTACTTTTGAAGCTATTATAGCAACAGGATCTAAAGCTAACTTAAATACTAATATATTTGTACCAATCTTACTTGAAATATTAGGTATAGAGATGGATCCAAAAGAAGTTGAAATAATAAGAAGAGACCTTTATAAGATAGTAGATGGAGAATTAGTAACTCCATTATAGTGAGGATAATAATGAAAAAAATAATAATTGAAACTTTAGCATCATCAGAGAAAACTGCCATAGTTGAAGATGATAAACTTGTAGAATTATTAATTGATGAAAATGAAAATAATAAATTAGTATCCAACATATATAGAGGAATAGTAAAAAATGTAAAAGCAGGCCTAGAGGCCTGCTTTGTAGATATAGGCATGGAAAAACTAGCCTATCTTCCTCTAAGAAAAGATTCAAATATAAAATCTGGAATGGATATTATGGTTCAAATTAATAAAGAAGCAGTAGGTACAAAAGGTCCTAAATTAAACTTAGAAGTGAGTTTATCAGGTCGTTACTTAGTTTATATACCAAGTAATGATAGGATAACCATATCTAATAGACTGCAAGATGAGCAAGAGAGATTTAGGCTTAAAAAGATTATAAAAAAACTCCTTGGAAAAGACTGTGGAATTATAATTAGAACAGAAGCTACTGGATGCAGTGAAGAAGAGCTAGAAAAAGATTTTGCTGACTTAGAAGAAAAATATGATTTAATTTGCAAAAAATTTAAGTTAGGCATAGGGCCTAAACTTTTATATAAAGAGCTAGATGCTTCTACAAAATACATAAAAGACAATGTAAATGATGATGTTAGTGAAATTGTTGTAAATGATAATAATAAATATGAAGAGATAAAGAGTATTTTAAAAAGTATTAACAAAGATTATTTAAACAAACTAAAAATAATTGATAATGTAGATATTTTTGATTTATATAAAGTACAAAGCCAAGTAGAGAAAGCTCTGAACAAAAAAGTATGGCTAAAAAGTGGTGGTTATTTAATTATAGAAAAAACAGAAGCTTTAACTGTAATAGACGTTAACACAGGAAAATTCACTGGAAATTCAAATAGAGAAGATACAGTATATAAAACTAACGAAGAAGCATGTATAGAAATTGCAAGGCAGTTAAAACTTAGAGATATAGGTGGAATAATCATAATTGATTTTATAGATATGATTAAAAAGAAAAATAAGGAAAACCTATTAAAAACTTTAAATCATGAATTGCAAAAAGATAAAAGAAAATCTGAGGTACTAGGAATTACAAGACTAGGACTAGTAGAAGTTGCAAGAAGAAGACAAAAAAACTCCATAGATGAATATTATTTAGACGAATGTTGTTCATGTAAAGTAAATTCATCTACAAAATCAATGAACTATATTATGGATGATTTGGAAAAAGAAATAAGTAGAATAAAACATCATACATGCTATAATCACATTACTGTTGAGTTTAACCCCATAGCACTTAGCAAAATTAAAGTTAATTACATGGGCCTAATTAATAAAATAAGTGAAAAATATAAAATGAACATTTTGTTAGAAGAAAATAAAGATATATCCTATGAAAAATATAAAATTATTTTTGTAAGCTAGTTGACATTTTGTTCAATAAGTAGTATCATTTATAACTGTAATGCCGCACAGAAAAGGTTCAAACTTTCCTTTGGAAATACCTTGATGGCGAGTTCTTAGACCGAGGAGGTGTATATTAATGTACGCTATAGTTAAAACAGGTGGAAAGCAATACAAAGTTGCTGAAGGTGATGTATTATTCGTTGAAAAGTTAGAAGCACAAGCTGGTGAAGAAATAACTTTAAACGAAGTATTAGCTTGTACTAATGCAGAAGGAGAACTAGTTGTTGGAGCTCCAGTTGTAGAAGGTGCTTCTGTTACTGCTAAAGTAGTAGAGCAAGGAAAAGCTAAGAAAATAGTAGTTTACAAGTATAAAGCTAAAAAAGACTACAGAAGAAAACAAGGTCATCGTCAACCATACACTAAGATAGTTGTTGAAAAAATAAACGCTTAGTAATAGGTTAACAAAATGATAAAGATAAAATATCATTATACAGACGATTTCAGACGTAAAGGTTTTACAATAAAAGGACATGCTGATTTTGCTCCAATAGGAGAAGATATTGTTTGTTCAGCTGTGACTTCTAATGCCATTGGTATTATTAATTCATTAGATACATTAGCTAAGGTGAAATTTGATTCTGTAATTGGCCAAGAAGGTTTTATTGAATGTCTAGTTCACGAAGAAAGTTTAAATGAAAAAACTGATTTATTACTAGAACATTTTGAATTAACAATGAAATCAATCCAAAAGGATTATCGAAACAATATAAAAATCTTAAAAAAGTAGGGGGTGACTCCAAATGTTAAACATGAACTTACAATTATTAGCATCTAAAAAAGGGGTAGGATCATCTAAAAACGGTAGAGATTCTATAGCTAAAAGATTAGGTGTTAAAAGATATGACGGACAACTAGTTACTGCTGGTAGTATAATAGTAAGACAAAGAGGTACTAAAATACATCCAGGAACTAATGTAGGTAAAGGTGGAGATGACACTTTATTCGCATTAATAGACGGTACTGTTAAATTCGAAAGAAAAGACAAAAAAAGAAAAAAAGTAAGTATATATCCAGTACAAGTTGCTGAATAATAAAGGGAGAGGAGTGTATTTACACTCCTTTTCTTTTTAAATAATGAGAATTTGAATATAATAGCAAATTCTAATAGGAGGTGCCACTTTTGTTTATAGATAAGGCAAGGATATTTGTCAAAGCTGGAAATGGTGGAAACGGTGCAGTATCATTTAGAAGAGAAAAATATGTTCCTGCAGGTGGACCGGATGGCGGAGACGGAGGAAGAGGCGCTAGTGTTATATTTGAAGTTGATAACGACTTAAGAACACTAATGGACTTTAAATACCAAAGAAAATACGTAGCCACTCCAGGTGGAGATGGAAGTAAAAAAAGACAAGCTGGGAAAAATGGTGAAGACTTAGTTTTAAAAGTACCAGCTGGAACAATAATAAGAGATGAAGCTACTAATAAAATAATAGCTGACTTAAAAGAAGAAGGAGACAGAGCTGTTGTTGCAAGAGGTGGTAGAGGCGGAAAAGGAAACCACAATTTTGCAAATGCAGTGAGGCAAGCTCCAAACTTCGCTAAATCAGGAACTGATGGTGAAGAAAAGTGGATTATATTAGAGCTTAAAATGATAGCTGATGTAGGATTATTAGGGTTCCCTAATGTAGGTAAATCCACATTCTTATCAGTTGTTACTGCAGCTAAGCCTAAAATAGCAAACTATCACTTCACAACACTAACACCAAACCTTGGTGTGGTACAAACTAAATTTGGAGATAGTTTCGTTTTAGCTGATATACCAGGACTTATAGAAGGTGCAGCAGAAGGAGTTGGCCTTGGACATGCCTTCTTAAGACACGTTGAGAGAACTAAAGTATTAATACATATAGTTGATATATCTGGACTAGAAGGTAGAAATGCTTTAGAAGATTTCGATAGCATAAATGATGAACTTAAATTATACAATGAAAAACTAGCTACAAGACCTCAAGTTGTAGTAGCTAATAAAATAGATATACTTGAAGATGAATCAGTTTATGAAGAGTTTAAGACAACTTTAGAAGAAAGAGGATATAAAGTATTCAAAATGTCTGCAGCAACAAGAGAAGGTATAGATGATGTAATAACTTATGTTTCTCAAGTGTTAAAAGATGCTGAAGAAATAGAACTTATATCTGAGGAAGAACTATATGTTCCTGAATTAGATTCTGAAGAAGAAGAACCTCTACAAGTAGAAATAGAAAATGGAGTATATGTTGTTACAGGTAAAGCACTTAGAAGAATTATGTACTCTGTTAACTTTGAAGATATGGAATCTATTCAATTCTTCCAAAAATCTATGGAAAGTCAAGGCGTATTTGACAAACTTAGAGAAATGGGTATTGAAGATGGAGATACAGTTAAGATATATGAAATAGAATTTGAATTCTATGATTAAAATTTAATATAAAAGAGGTGACAATATGTTAAACGGAAGACAAAGATCATATTTAAGATCTTTAGCAAATACTCTTAAGCCTATAACTCAAATAGGAAAAGATGGTGTAACTGAAGGTTTCTTAGAACAATTAGATGCGATGCTAGACTCTAGAGAATTAGTTAAAGTAACTATACTTGAAACGGCTGGTATAGATACGAAAGAGGCAGCTAATGCCATATGTAAAGCGTTAAGAGCGGAATTTGTTCAAGCTATAGGTTTTAAATTTACATTATACAGAAAAAATCAAGAAGAGCCAAAAATATTATTCCCAGGTCAAAAACCTGCTACTAAAAAAGTTGTAGAAGAAGGTATGACTAAAAAAGGAAAACCAACTAAAAAATCTCAAAGAAGATAGTAGTGGGAAGAGAATGATATATAATTTATAATAAATAAATGTAATAAGAATATAAAAAGAAGCTATTATGAAGTGACTGAACCAGTCATTTATGATGGCTTTTTTTATTTTATTTAAATATCATTAATAATTACTTATGGAAAAACCAGTATAATGCTTAAATTTTAATTATTATATAAAGTATGTTATACTATAATATGAACAGTTATATATTAATTCTAATAAAATTTTAACATGTAAAGAAATTATAAATTATAACTTTAATCATAAGGAAAAATGTGCAAGTAGAAGAAGAAATAAAAGTATAGATTAATTTAGTATAGTCAATTTTAGGTACTGTAGGAAGATAAATCTGTGTTATTATCTTATTATTTAAAATATAATTTTAATAGGTTATATTTCATATGGTATTATAACTCATAAATAAACTTAAAAATAAAATATGAAAGGAAAATAAAATATGAAAAAGATAGCTAAAATATTAACCTTAATAATATGTGTATCAGCAGTAGGTGTATTTTTTACAGGTTGCAATAAAAAGAATAATTACTCCAAAGAAATAAACTTTTTTAACTATGGTGAAAACATAGATGATGAAACTGTAAGAGAATTTGAACAAAAATATGATATAAGAGTTAATATTGAAACTTTTGATGATATGGAAGCTATGTATTCGAAGGTTAAAAGTGGAGCAGGAAAATACGATGTTATTTTAGTCTCAGATGTTTTGATGCCAAGAATGATAGATCAAAAGCTTATACAGAAAATAAATAAGGATAATATACCAAATATATCTCAAATGAATGAAGAATACTTAGATTTAGAAATAGACCCAGGTAACAAATACTCAGTGCCTTATATGTTTGGAACAGTAGGACTTATTTATAATAAAGATGTAGTAAAAGAAGAGGTAAAAAGTTGGGACATCTTATGGAATGAAAAATATAAAGGTAGAATATTTATGTTTGATACATATAGAGACACAATGGGTGTAGCATTGAAGAAATTAGGATATTCTTTAAACTCAACTGATTCAAAAGAAATAAAAGAAGCAAAAGAATTACTATTAGAACAAAGAAAATTGGTTAATCCGTTGTATGGTGTGGATAACGGGACTACAATGATTCCAGCAGGAGAAACAGATATAAATATGATATGGTCTGGAGAAGGATTAAACTTACAAGATGAATATCCTAATCTAGTTTATGTAGTACCTGAAGAAGGAGCAAACTTCTGGATTGATAGTTTATGCATACCTAAAAATGCTGAAAATGTGGAAGGTGCTGAGAAGTTTATAAACTTTGTAAGTGATAAGAAAAGGGCCCTTAGAATAGCTGATGAAATAGGATATACAACTCCTAACAAAGAAGCAAGGGAAGAACAACCAGAAAGTGTAAAAAATAATGCAAATGCATATATGACTACAGAAATAATGAATAGATGCGAAATTTATAAAGATTTTCCACTAGACGTTAAAAAAATGTATGATAAAGCATGGATTGCAATAAAATCAGACGAACAATAAAAATAGAGGTAGATTAATCTGCCTCTATTTTTGTGCAATCAAAAATTTGAAATATTAACCTTTTATGATAAAAATATATTAAAATACAATATTAATTTATTGAAAAACGATATTATAACTGCTACTATAATATTATAAAAACAAAAGGGGGGAGTGTAAGTTATGTTAAAAAACACAACAAAAACAAAAAGTGTATTAAGTGCTTCACTAACAATATTATTTTTTGCATTAGGTTTAATATTGATAATGGCAGTATTTATGGGAATTCCATTTATTTTTAATAATAGTAAAGACACAAGTACATTAGTATTTTATATTGGAATATTTATTATCGGCTTAACTTATTTAATAATGATTGCTTTTATATTGGATATAGTAAGTACTTCAAGAGTAAATATATTTGTAAAATCAAATGTAAAAAAATTTAAAAATATAGGCTATTTATTACTTGCAAATTTAATATTAGACTATATTCTTACAATAATAAATGGAGTAAGTGGTCTTAGATTTTTGGACTTAGCTCCAGGTATTTTTTTAACACCAAGTATGTGTGTATATTTTATAGCAGGCCTTCTATGTTTTGTAATAGCAGATGCTTTTGATGAGGCTATTATAATAAAAGAAGAAAATGAATTTACTGTATAGGAGATTATTATGACTATTATAGTTAACTTAGACGTGATGATGGCAAAAAGGAAAATGTCTCTGAAAGATTTGGCAGAAAAAATAGAGATAACTAATGCCAATTTATCTATATTGAAAAACAACAGAGCTAAGGCCGTTAGGTTTACAACTCTAAATGAGATATGTAAAGTTTTAGAGTGTCAGCCAGGAGATATACTTGAGTATATAGAAGAAGAGGAAGAATAATTAGGGGGGAAATATATTTATTAGTAGATAATTATATATTTTATGGAGCTGAGTCATTTGCTATATTTTGCAAAGAGTAGAAACTTGCTACTATAATAGGATCTGAAACCGGTGGAGATGGATATGTATATGATTCTGTACTTTTTAAACTTAATAATAGGGGTCTTATTGTTAGAATGTCATCCACAATAAAAATAGTGCTCATTATATTGAGCACTATTTTTAATCTTCGTAATTTAAAGAGAAGGATAATCTATCTTCTCCAACTATAGTATTTGGAAAAATCCTTGTGGCATTTTCTAAGTACTCATGAGGATTTTCCAAAGATGGGCTAAAATGAGTTAAAAGTAGTTGCTTAACTTTTCCTAAGGCTGCTAAGTTAGCGGCTTCTGTAAAAGTCATGTGTTTGTTTTTTACAGCTTTAGAAATATCCATATCATCTCCATACATGGCCTCACAAACAAATAAATCACTATCTTTAATGAAGTCAGGTATAGTAAGTAAAAATCTAGTGTCAGTAACAAAACTAATTTTAATACCTTTTCTATCATCTCCCAAAACCATATCTGAAGTATACGTTTTTTTATCATAAAAAACAGAATTAGTTTTTTGTAATCTATTCCATAAATGTTGCGGAACATTATTTGATTTTGCCTTTTTTGCGTTGAACTTAGGAGATCTTTTGAAATTCAAACTATAACCTAAGCATTCAGTGGAATGATCTAGTTCTAGTGTTGAAATTTCTAAATCCTTAAAAATAGGGTGATCTTCTAAGGTAAAGCTTTTATCTGGATTTTCTATTATTTTCAATTTATAAGGTAAATACTCCACAAGAACTTTTATAGCCTTCATAGTTTCTATAATTCCTCTAGGACCAACAATAGTTAAGTCTTCTGTTTTACCGCTATTGCCCATAGTAGATAAAAGACCGATAAGACCTATTATATGGTCGCCGTGGAGATGAGTTATTAAAATTAAATCTACATCTTTAAAACCACAATTTTTCATTCTCATAGATACCTGAGTACCTTCACCACAGTCTATTAAAATTTTTTTCCCTTTATAATTAATAAATAAAGAGGAAAGACTTCTATTAGGCATGGGCACATTGCCGCCACATCCTAGCAAAACTAAATCTATCATATGAATTCTCCTTATGTATATTTTGTTTTAAAATAACAATCACTAATTATAATTATAGTCTTAACAAAATATCTTATAAAATATATTTTATTTAAAAAAGAGATTATTAAATAATCTCTTTTTATCTATCTTCTTTATATAATTGTTTAATATTGTAAATTGATAATAGTACACAAAGTATGGCTATAACGGTTTTCATATTACCTCCTAAAGTATAATATATATACTTATATCTTAATAATCATCATTGTAATCACTTTTAAAAATCTTATTTAATACGCTTTTAATTATATCATAATTAAAGCCTTTATAAGCAAGGTGATTTGCAACTTTAGCATAAGATTTTTTAGGGCCTTCATTTTTTACTCGTGCATATCTTTTCTCTGCTAAATAAAGAGCATTTTCAAATTCTGCATCTACATCAATTTCAGAAATAGCTTCATCAATGGCTGATTTTTCAATGCCTTTATTATAAAGATTTTGTTTTATTTTATTTTTACCATATTTATTTAGATTAACGTTGGTAGTTACAATTTTAGAAGCTAATTCGTTATCGTTGATAAAATTATATTTTTTTAAAAAATCAAGAACCTCATCTATAACATCTTCTTCAAAATCATTTTCTAACTTTTCTCTAATTTTTTTCTCAGATTGACTAGATTTTGATAGGATATTTAAAGCTTTATTTTTCCCCTTTAAAAACATTTCATCTTTTAAAATTTGTCTAAGATGATCTTCTTCTATGTTGTCACCTTTTTTTAAGTTAAAATTAAATACTAACTCTTTATAAATAGCCATGAAAAATTTTTCATCAACATAAATATTTACTCTGTCTTGGTTTTTCTTTTGAACTTCAATTTTTGTTATTATAGACATATTTTGTCTCCTTTAAATTAAATTTATTGCTTAAAATTAAATAAATGTTAAAAATCACTTGTTATATAATTGAAATTATTATATATATTAATAGTGAACGAATTTTTGCAATTAAAGTATGAATATAGATAATTTAGTTAATAAAAATATATATTTATGATTATATACTAAAAAAAGGGTTTTTATATTATAAACTTAATTGTTATAGAAAAAAGGGAGTAAAAAGGAGAATAATAATGAGGATTGAAGATATAGTTATTGAATCTATATTGAAAAATAATGAGAAAATGGCAGAATTTAGGGACAGTGCTCATAAATTAAGAATAGGAATATTAGGAGGAACATTTGACCCTATACATTATGCTCATCTAGCAACGGTGGAGTTTATAAGAGGCAAATATAATTTAGATAAAGTTATTTTCATACCTTCTGGTAATCCTCCTCATAAATTTTGGAATATAACTGATAAAAAGGATCGTTATGAAATGGTAGTACTTGCTACTGTAAAAAATGAAAATTTTGTAGTTTCTGATATGGAAATTAAGAAAGTTGGAAAGACTTATACTATAGATACTTTGAGGGAGTTAAAAAAGACTTATCCAACTTGTGAATTATTTTTTATTACAGGAGCAGATGCTATATGTGATATAGAAGCATGGAAAGATGTAGCGGAAAATTTCAAATTGGCCACATTTATAGCAGCAACAAGACCGGGTATAAGTCTGCTTAGAGCTCAGGACTATATAGAAAAATTAGAAAATAAATATAATGCAAAAATTATAAATGTATATGTACCTTCTTTAGATATATCATCCACGTATATTAGGGATCAATTAAATTTAGGGAAATCGGTTAGGTACTTAATACCTGAAAATGTGGAAGCATATATAAAAGAAAAGTGTCTATACAATTTTGGAGTTGAGTAAATGGATTTAAAACAAATAGAAAAAATACTAAAGGAGATGTTACCTGAAAGAAGATTAGAACATTCTCTAAATGTATCAAAGTGTGCAGTAAAACTAAGTGAAATATATAAGTGTGATAGAGAAAAAGCAGAAATTGCTGGACTTGTTCATGATTGCGCCAAATATTTTATAGATGAACAAATTGAAGATTTTGTAGAAAAGTTTAATATAGAACTAGATCCTTTAGAAGAAAATAATATAGCTCTATCTCATAGTGTTATAGGTTCTTATGTTGCAATGGATGTATTTAATATTAATGATAAGGAAATTATAAATGCAATAAAGTATCATACTACAGGTAAAGAAAACATGTCTCTTTTAGAAAAAATAATATATATGGCGGACTTAATAGAAGAGGGTAGAAACTTTCCAAGAGTAGAAGAATTAAGAGAACTAACTTATAGTGGTAAATTAGACGAAGCATTAATTTTATCTTTCAATAACACTATAAAATTTGTAATAGATAATAATCAGTTAATACACCCCAGAACTGTAAAAGCTAGAAACTATATTCTAGGAAATTTAACTATGCGTAGTATTAACTAGGAATAGATAGAATTGTCATATGGTGTAATAAGAGGCGTAAATTTTAAAATTTGTATATATAATAGTAATAATACAAATATTTATGATATAATAACTAGGTAGTTTTAAAATTGAAAGGAGACGGAATATGACTAACATGACTGTTGAACAAATGACAAAAATTGTTTACGATGCAATTGATGATAAATTAGGTAAAGATATATCAATAATAAATATAGGGAAAGTATCTTCTCTATGTGATTATTTTGTTATAGCAACTGCTGGTTCATCTAGACAAGTTAAAGCAATAGCAGATAACGTACAAGATGCTTTAACGGAGCACGGAATAGAACCAAGATCAAAAGAAGGATATGAAACTCAAACTTGGATATTACTTGATTATGGTGATGTAATGGTTCACGTATTTGACGAAGAAAATAGAGGATTCTATAACTTAGAAAAGCTATGGAAAGATGCTCCATATGTGGATGTTGACACTTTAGCATAAAGATGCTAATATTATAGAAAAATGAAGATTAAAATCAAATAAGTTAGAGTAGTAGAAAATTTTGTTTATTTCAGAGAGCTGATGGTGGTGTGAGTCAGCATAAACTGTTTTTGAACTTGCTAACACCAAATTATTTGGCCGTAGTTGGCATAAAAACTATCTAAGAGAGTTTACTTTTGTAAACTAATTAGGGTGGTACCGCGAAAATATATCCTCGTCCCTAAACGTAAAGTTTAGGACGGGGATTTTTTTAATATTATTAAGAAATTTTAGAATTTCTTAATTTGGATAAAATAATACTTATGGAAATTATTACAGAGAATACTTAGGAGGTAAATCATGAGCGTTTACAATTTTAAAAAGATTGAAGACAAATGGCAAAAAACATGGGCAGAAAATAATCAATATAAAACTGACACAACAGATTTTTCAAAGCCAAGTTATTATGCTTTAGAGATGTTCCCTTATCCATCAGGAAATATACATATGGGACATGTTAGAAATTACTCTATAGGTGACGTAGTTGCTAGATTTAAAAAAATGGAAGGATACAATGTACTTCATCCAATGGGATGGGATTCATTCGGTTTACCAGCTGAAAATGCGGCTATAAAACATGGAATACATCCACATAAATGGACTATGGAAAACATAGAGGACATGAAAGGTCAATTAAAATTATTAGGATTAAGCTATGACTGGGAAAGAGAAGTAGCTACTTCTACTCCAGAATATTATAGATTTACACAAGAAATATTCTTGAAATTCTTAGAAGCAGGACTTGCTTATAAGAAAAAATCTTTCGTTAACTGGTGTCCATCTTGTGAGACAGTTCTTGCTAATGAGCAAGTTGTTGGAGGACTTTGTGATAGATGCGATAGCGTAGTTGTTAAAAAAGACTTAGAACAATGGTATTTCAAAACTACTGCATTTGCTGAGGAATTATTAAATGATTTAGATACTTTAGATGGATGGCCAGAAAAAGTTAAGACAATGCAAAGAAACTGGATTGGAAAATCTAATGGTGCTGAATTAGTATTTGATATAGATGGAACTGATAAATCTATGACAGTTTACACTACTAGACCAGATACTACATATGGTGTTACTTTCATGGTTTTAGCTCCAGAAAGTGAATTAGTTCAGGAGTTAGTTGCAGGAACAGAGTATGAAGCTGATGTTAATGCTTTTATAGCGAAAATGCATACTAAAACAGAAATAGAAAGAACTGCTTCTGATGTGGAAAAAGAAGGTATGTTTATAGGAAAATACGTTATAAACCCAGTAAACAATAAGAAAATACCTCTTTGGATAGCAAACTATGTATTAGCTGACTATGGTACTGGAGCTATAATGGCAGTTCCAGCTCATGATGATAGAGATAGAGATTTTGCTGAGAAATTTAATTTAGATATAATACCTGTTATAGATGAAGATAATAAAATGATAAACTCAGAAGAATTCAATGGAATGGATGCTCCTGATGCATTTGAAGGTATAGTTGAAAAACTTGCGAAAGATAACAGAGGTAAGAAAACTACTAACTACAGACTTAGAGACTGGTTATTATCTAGACAAAGATACTGGGGATGTCCAATACCAGTTGTTTACTGTGATGACTGTGGAATAGTACCAGTAGATAAAAAAGATTTACCAGTATTACTTCCTACAGATGTTGAATTCACAGGAAAAGGAGAATCTCCACTTACTACTTCTCAAGCATTTAAAACTACTCCTTGTCCACATTGTGGAAAAGAAGCAAGAAGAGAAGTTGATACTATGGATACATTTGTTGATTCATCTTGGTACTTCTTAAGATATATAGATCCTAAAAATACTGAGGAGCCATTTAGTAAAGAATTAGTAAATAAATGGATGCCAGTAGACCAATATATAGGTGGTGTAGAGCATGCTATAATGCACTTACTTTACGCTAGATTCTTTGTTAAAGCATTCAAATCAATGGGAATGTTAGACTTTGATGAGCCATTCAAAAACCTATTAACTCAAGGTATGGTTTTAATGGATGGAAGTAAAATGAGTAAATCTAAAGGTAATACTGTATCACCTATAGAAATAATAAACAAATATGGAGCAGATACTGCTAGATTATTCGTATTATTTGCAGCTCCACCAGAGAGAGATTTAGATTGGTCAGAACAAGGTGTTGAAGGATGCTTCAGATTTATAAACAGAGTGTATAGATTAGTTGATGAATTAACAGAAGTAACTAAATCAAGTGCAGAAATTAAAACTGTGACTAAAGAAGATAAAGCTATGAGACTTGTTATACACTCAACACTTAACAAGGTTACTTCTGACTTAAGTGAAAAGTTCGGATTTAATACTGCAATAGCAGCATTAATGGAATTAATAAATGAAATGTATAAATACAAAGAATTAGATACTAGAAATGATGGAATAATTAGAGAAGGTATAGAAACAATAGTAACTATACTTGCACCATTTACACCTCATGTTGGAGAAGAGCTATGGACTATGATAGGTAAAGAAGGTAGTGTATTTGATATAAGCTGGCCTAAATACGACGAAAAAGCTTTAGTTCAAGACGAAGTAGAAGTAATAGTTCAAGTTAATGGTAAATTAAGAGATAAAATATCTATGGATGCTAATATAGCTAGAGAAGATATGGAAAAAGTAGTTTTAGAAAGTGAAAAAGTTAAAGCCGCAATAGAAGGAAAAAATGTAGTAAAAGTTATTGCTGTTCCTAAAAAGTTAGTAAATATAGTTGTTAAATAGGATTTGCTTTAAATATATAAAGTGATAATGAAAAATAGGACTAAAAATAAATATTTAGTCCTATTTTTGTTTATTAAATAAAAACAATCATAAAAACCGTATGTACAATTCTTTTTATGAGTAGTATAATAGAGAGGAAAATGTTTTTAATCAATATATTTTTTAGGAGGTAAAAAACATGAAACATCAAGTTATACATACTAATAATGCACCAGCTGCAATAGGACCATATTCTCAAGCAGTTAAAGCTGGAAACTTATTATTTATATCAGGACAAGTTCCTTTTGTTCCAGAAACAATGGAAATAGTTGAAGGTGATGTAAAAGCACAAACTGCACAATCATTAAAAAATCTTCAAGCTATATTAAAAGAAGCAGGAGCTGATTTCTCACATGTAGTTAAGACTACAGTATTCATAAAAGATATGAATGAGTTCGCTCAAATAAACGAAGTTTATGCTGAATATTTCGGAGAAAATAAACCAGCTAGAGCTTGTGTTGAAGTTGCTAGATTACCAAAAGACGTTAAAGTTGAAATAGAATTAATAGCAGTAGTTGAATAGTAAAATTTATAACATAAATTTAACATAAATGACCATCACAGATGGTCATTTTTTATTTATAATTAATATTATATAAATGTCGAACTATCAACACAAATAAAAAGGAGATGGGTTTATGGAAACATCCATTCATGCTATTGCATGCAATAAACTGTTGATTCTATTTGCAACAATAGCAATTACAGGAATTATATGTAGTAAAGGAAGTGAATTAATAAATATACCGGATGTAGTACTATTTTTAATAGTGGGTATTTTTTTAGGACCATCAGTTCTGAAAATTATTGACATTACTCAGTTTCAACTGGAAAATCAATTAATATTAACATTTGGATCAGCATTTATTTTATATTTGGGAGGGAAAGAAGTTAGTCTGAAAGTCCTGAAAAATGTAAAAATTAGCGTATTTCTTTTATCGACACTGGGTGTTGTTATAACATCATTTTTAATGGCAAAAATTATAGGGTTGAATTTTCAAATTAGCTTTATGACATGCCTTTTAGCAGGCTCAATAGTAGCATCTACAGACCCAGCAACAATTGTACCAATATTCAATCAGGTAAAAATAGACCAAAAAGTAAAGCAAACAGTGATTAGTGAATCTGCATTAAATGATGCTACTGGAGCTATATTAACAGTGGCAGTATTAGCTATAATTATGGGGGGGCATTTTTCTGTTGAGGAAAATATATATAATCTTTGTATTATGATTATTGTGGGAATAATAGTAGGTCTAATAACAGGACTAGTTTTATTATTCTTAGTTAATGATAGTCCACAGGGTATATTTAAAGATTATACTCCTATAATATCCATATTATCTGTAATAATAGCATATGAACTTTCTACTTATTTAGGCGGTAGTGGATATATGTCATGTTTCATAGTTGGCTTGGTAACAGGAAATAAACAGAACTTTAAATTGTGGCTTAGTCAGAAACACTATGACGCAGATTGTAGTGTGGCCGAAACTCTAGGTACAATTTGTAGAATGTGTATATTTATAATATTAGGTAGTCAAGTTCAACTAGATGTATTATTTAAGTATTTTGTACCTTCATTAATATCTGTTTTAGGTTTAATATTTATAGTAAGACCTTTATGTATACTAGCATGTACTTTAGTGGATAGAGGAGCAAAATGGAATAAAAATCAATTGATATTTATGATGTGGGTAAGGGAAACAGGAGTTATACCAGCTGCTCTATGTGGTATAATTACTTCTATGAAGGTGCCTGGAAGTGAAATAATATCATCTATAGTATTTATGACCATATTAATTACACTTATACTGCAAGGAAGTACAACAAAACTGGTAGCTAAAAAGCTTGATTTACTAGAAATGGAAGTAGAAGAAAGCGAAGAGGCAACAATAAATTAAAATAAAAAATATAGTATAAATTATTTTGTATTTATGCTATATTTTTTTGATTTTAAGGGTATTTATTTATATGATAAAATATAAAGTGACTAAATAATAAAAAGAGGTAGAGTGAGTATGAAAAATTATAAATTAATAGTAACAGATATGGATGGAACTGTTTTAGGTGAAGATCATAAAATTACAGAGGAAAATAAGATTGCATTAAAAGAAGCAGAAAAAAAAGGTATTAAAGTAGTCTTTGCTACAGGGAGATTTCATGATTCAGCTAAAGAACATGTGAATTTTTTAGATAATATAATGCCAATAATATCTTCTAATGGATCTATAATTAAACATCCAATAACAAATGAAGTTTTATATTCTAATTTTATAGATAAAGGTATATGTTTAAAAATAATGGATATTATAGATGAATATAATCTTAGATATCAAGTTTATACAGATAAAAAAATACTTCAAAAATATGAAACTGAAGAAGAAAAGAGATTTATGAAAGAATTTATTGAAAAAAATTTCTCTGATAAGGCTGAAATTGTATTTAAAAAAGATTTAAGAGAAGATGTTAAAAATAGCAATGTGTTAAAGTTTAATGTTATGGAAATAAAAAAACAAGACATACTAGATAAAGTTAGAGCTGATTTACAATTTGTGAACAATATAGAAATTACATCTTCTTGGAAAGGTAACCTAGAAATGATGAGTGAAGGAAGTCATAAAGGAAATGCTGTAGAGTACCTATCTAATTTGTTAGAAATAGATAGAGAACAAATTATAGCTTTTGGAGATAACTACAATGATTTATCTATGATTGAATTTGCAGGTACTGGTGTGGCAATGGGAAATGCAGAAGAAGATGTAAAAAATATTGCTAATCATATAACAGATAAAAATGGAAACAGTGGAGTAGCAAAGGCTATTAATAATTTAATTTTACAAAAAGTTATTAGTATTTAGTTAATACTTATGATATTATTATAAGAAATGTAAATTAATAGGACAGTTTATGTACTAAAGGAGGAAAAATAGATGAAGCTTTGGGGAGGTCGTTTTAGAAGTGAAGAAAACAAGTTAATGGAGGAGTTTAATAAGTCCTTTGGTTTTGATTCGCTTTTATATAAAAAAGATATTGAGGGAAGTTTAGCTCATGTTTATATGCAAGTAAAAGTTAATTTGTTAAGTGAAGAAGAAGGAAAAATAATAATAGAAGGTTTAAAATCTATAGAGAAAGACATAGAAGAAGGTAAGTTATCACTTAGTGGGAATTACGAAGATATTCATAGTTTTGTAGAAATCAATTTAATAGAACGAGTTGGAGACGTTGGCAAAAAACTTCATACTGGAAGAAGTAGAAATGATCAGGTGGCTATAGATATGAGATTATTTGCAAAGGAAAAATGTAAAGAAATTATTTCTCATGTAGAAAAATTAAAAAATACGCTTAAAGAAGTAGCAGATAATAATCCAGTTATTATGCCTGGATATACTCATTTACAAAGAGCTCAAGTAGTTACTTTTAAACATCACCTTATGGCTTACTACAGTATGTTAGACAGAGATAGTAAAAGACTAAATAACGCTTTGGAAATTTTAGACGAATCACCTTTAGGGTGTGGAGCTTTGGCAGGAACTACTCATAATATTGATAGAAATATTACTTGTGAAATACTAGGTTTTAAAAAACCTGTAGATAACTTTATGGATGGAGTAAGTGATAGGGATTATTTATTGGAGCTTATGAGTGATTTTTCTATAATAATGATGCATTTAAGTAGACTTAGTGAAGAACTTATACTTTGGAGTTCTCAAGAATTTAAATTTATTGAGTTAGATGATTTATATTCAACAGGTAGCTCTATAATGCCACAAAAGAAAAATCCTGACGGAGCGGAATTAATAAGAGGAAAAACAGGAAGAGTATATGGTAATTTAATTTCTCTATTAACAGTTATGAAGGGATTGCCACTAGCTTATAATAAAGATATGCAGGAAGATAAAGAAGGCTTTTTTGATAGTGTGATTACTATTTCCATGTGTCTTCAAATAATGGAGAGAATGATAGCTACATTAAAAATTAGAGAAGATAATATGAAAAAAGCTGTCAAAAGTGGATTTTTAAATGCTACGGAGGTGGCAGATTATTTAGTAAATAAAAATGTGCCTTTTAGAGATGCTCATGGTATTGTGGGAAGAATTGTAATTTATTGTGAAGATAATAATAAATCTATAGAAGATTTGTCTTTAGATGAACTACAGAGTTTTTCTCAAGTTTTTGATAAAGATATATATGATTTTATTGATTACGAGAATATATTAGATAAAGGTATAAAGAAAAATCTGAAATAATAAAAAATAAGATGGATTATCCATCTTATTTTTTATTTTGTCTTAAAGTTATTTGATTTTTTTTCTTCTAGCTTTTCTTTTCTTTATGATTCTAGACATTATAAATATAATAAATAAAGAAATTGAAGCTAAAGCAAGTCTAACTGGATATTTTACAGTAGTATTTTCTGTAATAAATCCAAAAACACTATTTAAATCATTTTTTGCTACTAAATTTATAGTCTTTTCTAAAGTTTTGCCGTTGTATACGTCAAGAGTACCTACTGTATCACCTTTTTTAATAGGCAAGTCATAATCTAAATTGACTTCGGCATTATAATTTTCAGACGCTTTACTTCCCTTTTCTAAAACAATTTTATAGTTGAATTCAGGTTCGTAAAGTAATTCCTTTTCTTTGGTAAATATAATTCTTTTGCTCTTAGTATAATCAGCCTTGTTAATTATTGTTTGAGTGTAGTAATTATCAAAGGCATAATCTATAAGAGTTCTAGAATCTACATATACATCTGTACCAGTATCTTTAAAGACTGCTGATATGACTCTCATATCATTTTTTACGGCGCTTGATAATAAGCATCTTCCTGCGTCATCAGTATAACCTGTTTTTATTCCATCTACTATATCGTATTTTATATCTACAAACTTTCTTTTATATTCAATTTTTTCAGTTGAAGTTAAAAACTTATTTGTATTAAAGAAAGTTCTCGTTATAAAACGTCTACTAGTAGGGGTATCGCGCTTTTCAAAGGTTAGTGATTTTGTGCTAACTATTTCCCTAATAAGGTCATTACTCATAGCTTCTCTTGCGATTAAAGCCATATCGTAAGCAGTTGTATAATGTTCTTTGTCAGGTAATCCGTGTGGATTATTAAAATGAGTATTTTTTGCCCCTATAGCTTTTGCTTCTTTGTTCATTAAGTCTGCAAAAGCTTCCTTAGATCCAGATACATATTCAGCTAATACTTCTGCCACATCATTTGAAGAATGTACTAGCAATCCCTGTAATAATTCTCTAACAGTGAATATTTCCCCTTTTTGTAAATACATACTTGAACCATCCACATTAGGATCTTTGCTAATCTCAACAGAATCATCCAAATTTTTTACATTTTTTATAACTAAATAAGCAGTCCATATCTTTGTTGTTGATGCTGGATATATTTTTTTATTTCCGTTCTTTTCATAAAGCACCATACCTGTTTCGTAGTCTAATACTACTGAGTAAGGTGAAGAAATAGATACATCTTTGCTATCAGCAAATACAGAAATTGGACCTGAAAAAGTTGTTATAGAAAGAAGAAATACTAGCAAAAAAGATAAAAACTTTTTCATATGTAACCTCCCAATTTTAGTCTCGTCTTTTAGTATATCATATTTTTGTTAATAATTAAATTAAGGAGGGATAAAAATAGTGAATAATAAGAAAATAATTGCTTTTATATTGATGTTGTTAATATGTCCAATTGGATTGGTTATTAAGGATAAGTTTCAATCAAAAGAAGATATATACGTTTTAACAGAGGAGAAAGAGCCAGCTCAAGAAACTATACAAGAAAAAGAAATAAAAAAAGAAGAAAATGTTACTAATAAAAAAATAACTGTATACATTAGTGGTGAAGTAAGTAAACCAGGAATAGTAACTTTGAATGAGGGAGACAGACTTGCAACAGCTGTAGAAAATGTCGGAGGAACGACTAAAAAGGCTGATTTAAACGGTGTAAATATGGCTATTAAAGTACAAGATGAAATGCATTATATAATTCCTAAAACAGGAGACGTAGTTAAAGAAAATACTTCTCAGGTTGCAAAGAATAATAATACTAATCAGAATGAATCGGCTAAAACGTCTCAAATAAATATAAATATTGCCACAATAGAAGAACTTGATACCTTGCCAGGTGTGGGAGAGGCTACAGCTAATAAAATAATCAACTATAGAAGTGAGAATGGTGAGTTTAAATCCATTGAAGAGATTAAGAGTGTAAATGGTATAGGAGATAAAAAATTCGAAGAAATAAAAGACTTAATATGCGTAGAATGAGAATATTTTACTAAATAAAAAATTCTTCCTAGGAATCTTAAATCTAGGAAGAATTTTTTATAAAAAGTATTATTTATTAACAATAGTAAAGCTATTATCAGTTAAGTTGAATTTATTTTTCAAATTGCTACTTAAGTATATTTTTTTATCATTTGTAATAAAAATAGCATCAACTCCATCTAAACTTTCTACCAATTTTAAACCATCTTTAACACCTAAGCCAAATGTTGTGGTAGATAATGCATCGCAAATAATTGATTTATCAGAAACAATAGTAACGCTACTTAAATTATTATAAAAAGGATATCCTGTATGAGGATCTAGCATATGATGATAAATTTTATTATTTTTTTTAAAATATCTTTCATAAATTCCAGAAGTAACAACAGATTTATTTGAAACTTTAATATTTCCTATGGAATTACCACGAGGTTTAGTTGGGTCTTGGACTCCTATGGAAAAAGGCTGATTATTTTCTTTATTGCCAAGAACATATATATTACCACCTAAGTTAATTAAAGCACTCTCTAATTTTTCTTCTTTTAAGTATTCATATATTTTATCTGCGGCATAACCCTTAGCAATACCGCCCAAATCTATTTTCATATTTTTCTTTGCTAATTTTACGGATTTATTATTATCATCCAAGAGTATGTCATTGTAATTAACTAAAGCTAGATTATTTTTAATTTCTTTTTCGCTAGGTATTTTCGCATTTTCTGTACCTATTCCCCATAAATTAATAATAGGACCTACACTAATATCAAATGTATCGTTAGACAAACTAGAAAAATTTATAGATTCTTTTATAACGTAATAAGTGTCTTCGGATACTTTAACATAATGTTTTCCAGCATTGTCATTTATTTTAGATATTTCGCTGGAAGTTATTTGACGACTCATCTTATTGTCTATATCTCTTAATATTGCTTCGCATTTTTTTAGTATCCTATCCCCGTCTTTTTTTGTAATATCATATAAAGTTATTTCATTTATAGTTCCTAAATTATAGTAGGTATTTGAATACTTATCTTCTTTTTTATTTTTAATTATCATAAAAAGGGAAAATACTATAACTACAACTAAAATTAAAATTGATGGGAGTTTTTTCTTATTCATAATGATTCCTCCAATTTTTTATGTTATATTTAATTTAATATTTATAATTATATCATAAATATCTGCAAATAATATTTATGATTAGGAGGTAGAAGGTTGAAAAGAAAAGACTTTATATTAATAATTATGGTTTTAATAGTTATAGCCTCTACTTTTGGCATTAACTATTTTGTAAATACTAAAAGTGGAGACAATATAGAGATATATGTGGACAATAAGTTATATAAAACTTATAGTATTGATGATGAAGAGGAAATCAAAATAAAAAGTGAAGAAGGATATAATATAATTAAAATTCATGATCATGGAGTTGAAATCTCAGAGGCATCTTGTCCAGATAAAGTATGTGTCCATACTGGTTTTATTACTAAACCAAGTGAAAGTATAGTATGTCTACCAAATAAGGTTCATATAAAAATAACAACACAGAACAAAAATAATGGCAAAAATGAAGAAGATGTTATATCGAATTAAGAATTGGAGGATAAAATGGTTAACTTAGGAAATGATTGGGACAATTTTTTAAAAGAAGAGTTTAAAAAAGATTACTACATAAAATTGAGAGAGTTTTTGATTGAAGAATATAAAAATAATATTATATATCCCAATATGTACAACATATTCGAAGCATTAAAGCATACATCTTATAAGGATACAAAGGTATTAATTTTAGGACAAGATCCATATCATGGAGAAAATCAGGCTCATGGATTGGCCTTTTCTGTACAACCAGGAGTTAGGACTCCACCATCTTTGTTAAATATGTACAAGGAATTGAAGGATGATTTGGGATGTTTTATACCTAACAATGGTTATTTAATTCCCTGGTCAGATCAAGGAGTTTTATTATTAAATACAGCTCTTACAGTTAGGGCTGGAGAGGCGAATTCTCATCAAAATAAAGGCTGGGAAATATTTACTGACGAAATAATAAAAAAATTAAATGAAAGAGAAGAACCTGTAATTTTTGTATTATGGGGAGGAAATGCTAGAAAGAAAAAAGTTTTTATCGACGGTAATAGACACTATATTCTAGAAGCTCCTCATCCAAGTCCACTATCTGCCCATAGAGGATTCTTTGGTTGTAAACATTTTTCTAAAATAAATGACATACTTATAAGGTTAGGCAGGGATCCTATCGATTGGCAAATACCAAATATATAAAATAATATGTTTTTTTGTAACACCTTATCTCAAAAAGTAATATCTTATATGGAGGTAAGGTGTTAATTATGAATGTTAATATATTAAATAGTAGAAAAATTAGTGAAATGGTAAAAAATAATGAGTTTAAATTAATAATTGATTTAAGAGAAGAAGAACTTTATTTAGCAGGACATTTACCAGAGGCAGTTAATATTCCTACAGGTGAAATAAACGACAACCTAGAACACATTAGAAGTATTACAAATGAAGGAATATTGCTATATTGTGCTAATGGAAATCAAAGCGTAACAGTAGGTAAAGTTCTTTTACTAGATGGGTTTAATAATATATATAGTCTTGCTAATGGAATAAAAAATTACAAATATGAATTATATAAATAATTTTAAATAAAAGGTAACAATTTTGTTAATTGTTGAACTTTGATGAAAGAGTGTTTAAATAGTTGAAAAAGCTAGATAAGCACTCTTTGTGTTTTTTGTCAAGTTGACAAGTGATGAAAAAAAGTTTACAATTTAGTTACAAAATAACTTTGGAAAATAATTTAAAGTTAAATAAAACTTAGGAGGAGATAGTTTGAGTTATCTAAATAGAAAAGTAAAATCTATTATGTTATCGGGACTATTATCTATGGGGATTGTAACAGCAAATTATGTTGCCTTTAATAAAGAGGTTGTTTTAATAGTTTATGGACAAGAAATTGAAGTGAATTCATTTCAACCAGATGTACAAGGTGTACTAGAAGAAAATGAAATAAATTATGATGAAAACCATATAATTAGTGAAGATTTAGATGCTTCTTTAAAGAATGGAATGAAAATAGAAGTTAAACAGGTTGAAAAAAAGACTATTACTGAAACAGAAGACATACCTTATGATACAGTTATAAAAAAAGATAATTCTTTATTAAAAGGTAAAATAGAGGTATCGCAAAAAGGGAAAAAAGGTACAAAAGAGCTTATATACGATGCTATATACCAAAATGGTAAATTAGTAAGTAAAACATTAGTAGAAGAAAATACAATAGAAAAAGCTAAGGATAAAATAATTAAAAAGGGAATAAAAGAAAAGAAAAAGGTTAAAAGTACTAGTGAAAAGACAAATAGTACAAAAAGTAGTTTAGGGAAGAAGATGGCAGTGTCGGCAACAGCTTATAGTGGAGACACTATAACAGCTACAGGTACAGTTCCTAAATGGGGAACTATAGCAGTAGATCCCACTGTTATACCATATGGAACAAAGGTATATATACCTCAATTTGATAAGTATTTTATAGCTGAAGACTGTGGTGGAGGAATCAAAGGTAATAAAATCGATATATTTATGAATAGTGAATCTCAGTGCAATAACTGGGGTAAAAGAACAATAGATATATATATTGTTCAATAGATAAAAACCTTAAGGTGGACAATCATCTTAAGGTTTTTTTAGATACTAGGTTTGGTTAATATACTTAATACAAAAGATTATTATAAGGTTTTGAGTGAATATTTTCATTATATATAATAAATGTTTGAAAGTTTAAAATTTGATGATATAGTAACTTTTTAAAAAAAAATGTAATGTCTGGTTTATTTTATATTTTTTATGTTAAAAATTTTTAAATTAGTAGTTTATATAAGTTTAGTAATAGTATATTTTATGATTAAAAATATTAAATAATATATTTCTGAATATGTGGGAAAAATTGAATAATTAAAAGGTTTTTAATGTGGCATGCAAAGTAGGGATGTTTACTTATACTAAATTTTAAATAAAATAATATAAACATACTTATAGAGCGTCTACATGCTTATTGAAAAATAGAGGGTTTATAAAATGAAAAAAGTTCTTGCAATTTTATAAAAATCTTTATATAATTTGATTCGTAAGTTTAATAAAACTAAATTAGAAAGTTAGAAATAATAATCAATTGATTAATGAAATTTGTTTTGGAAGGAGGGATGGAAATATGATTATTGAGAAATATAGTGTCACATTAAGTGAAGAAAAGATACCTTTGTTACAGGGGTTAAAAGATTATTCAAATAGAAATATAGCATGTTTTGACGTCCCAGGTCATGTGAAAAATAAGGGAGTCGAAGTATTAAATGATTTTTTAGGAGATAGTGTTATGAATATGGATATAAATTCATCTCCTTATATGGATAATGTATCTAAGCCAAATGGCATTATAAAAGAAGCACAGGATTTATTAGCACAAGCTTATGAGTGTGATAAAGCTTTTTTTGTAACAAATGGAACAACTCAGGCTATTCAAACTATGATTTTAAGTGTAATCAATCCAAATGATAAAGTACTTCTACCAAGGAATATACACAAATCAGTTATTAATGCATTGATACTTAGTGGAGGAGAACCTGTATATATTCAACCAGAATTTGATGAAGAGTTAGGTATAAGTCTAAATGTAAGTTATCTAAGTGTTAAAAACGAATTAGAAAGAAATAGTGATATAAAAGCCATATTTTTATTAAATCCAACATACTATGGAGCTTGTTGTGACTTAGAAAAAATAATCAACCTATGTAAAAAACATTCAGTCTTAGTATTAGTAGATGAAGCTCATGGAGCGCATTTTCCATTTCATGATGATTTGCCTCCTTCAGCAATGAGTTTACAAGCAGATATGGCAGCAGTTAGTATGCATAAAGCAGGAGGAGCTTTGACTCAGGCATCTGCACTACTAATGAATGAAGAAAATATAGATGCAGAAAAGGTTAGTCGAACTTTAAATATGTTGCAATCTACATCAGCTTCTTACTTACTAATGTCAAGTATAGATGGGGCTAGATATAATTTGGTTAACAATGGAATGGCGCAATTATCTAAAGCTTTAAATATTTCTAGATATGCTAAACATAAACTTAATAAAATACCAGGAATAAAAGTCATTGGTCATGATAATTTTAAGAGAGAGGGATTAAACTTCCTTGATGAAACCAAATTATGTATCAATGTTAGAGGTTTAAATATAACAGGATTTAAAGTGTATGATATTATGTATCAAAATTTTGATATACAGTTAGAATTGGGAGATTTGTATAATGTTCTGGCACTTGTATCTATAGGGACTACTAAAGATGATGTGGATAGACTTATAAATGCGTTAGAAATAATCTCTAAAAAATATAATAATGAAAGTTCTAAAAGATATTCTTCTATGAAGCAAATAAATCCTGTTGTAAAAATGAATCCGAGAGATGCACACTACAGTGAAAAAGAAAGTGTAGATATTGAAAAATCAATAGATAGAATATGTGGAGAGAATATTATGGCATATCCACCAGGTATACCTATAATATCGCCAGGTGAAATAATAACTAGAGAAATTCTAGATTATATAAAAATTCTTAAAACTAGTAATGCACATTTAACAGATATGTGCGATAAAGAATTAAATACAATTTTAGTGATAAAATAAATATGAAATAAAGGAAGTGAATAATATGAAATTTGAAACATTAGGTCGTCACATATTAGTGGAATATTATAATTGTAATGAAGAGATTTTAGCGAATCCAAAACTTATAGAAGAGTTTATGAATAAATCGGCATTAAATGCAAAAGCAACAATAGTTGATTCTGTTTTCCATCATTTTAATCCATGGGGTGTATCAGGTGCAGTAATAATAGCTGAATCACACTTGACAATACACACATGGCCAGAGTATGGGTATGCAGCAGCAGATTTCTTTACATGTGGAGATATAGACCCATGGAAAAGCTTTGAATTATTAGAAGAATTATTAGAAGCTGAAAGAAGTGAATCTACAGAAATACCAAGAGGATTAACAAGTAAAATACAAAAATTTGCAAAAAAAGATTTAGGTAAAATTATTCATAAACCGGAAGAAATATAACAAATAAACACTTAAATCAAAATGAAAATATAAAATCCGAATATATATTGACATAAAAATAAAAAAATACAAACACATAAGTATACAAGTAAAAAATTATAAAAATAATATATATAAAATAAAAAGGAGGATAAATAAGATGGAATTTTGGTATACAGAAGAGTGGACTGATAATGTGCGTTTTTCTATAAAAATTGATAAACAACTTTTTAGTGGTCAGTCAGACTTTCAAAGGGTAGATGTTTTTGAAAGTAAAGAGTTTGGAAAATTCTTGACGCTAGATGGACTAATGATGGTGACTTACAAGGATGAATTTATTTATCATGATATGATAGTTCATACTCCTATGGCAACTAATATGAATATAAAAAATGTATTAGTTATAGGTGGTGGAGATGGAGGTACAGTAAGAGAACTTACTAGATATCCTCAAATTGAAAATATAGATATGGTTGAAATAGATAAAATGGTTGTAGATGCATCAAGAGAGTTTATAGATATTTGTGCATGTAAATTAGATGATGAAAGAGTTAATTTATATTATGAAGATGGGGTTGCTTTTGTAAAAAATGCAAAAGATAAAACTTATGATTTAATAATAGTAGATTCAACTGATCCAATAGGACCTGGAGAAGGATTATTTTCTATTGATTTTTATAATGATTGTTACAGAGTATTATCTGACGAAGGTATTCTTGTAAATCAAAATGAAAGTCCATACTTTGATTTTAATGCAAAAGAAATGAAAAGAGCTTATGACAAAATAAATAATTTATTCCCAATAGCTAAGGTTTATCAAGCACATATTCCAACATATCCATCGGGACATTGGTTATTTGGATTTGCATCAAAAAAATATGATCCAATAAAAGATCAAAATAGATCAAAGTGGGAAGCTTTAAATCTAAAAACTAAATACTACAATAGTGATATTCATGTGGGAGCATTTATGTTACCTCAATATGTAAAGGACATGTTAAATGAAAAGTAATAGATTTTATAATATGGGAAAATTTATGGAAATGGAATGTGACTATGAGGAGTCAGATGTAGTAGTATTTGGTGCTGGATTTGATGGTACTACTTCAAATAGGCCTGGAACTAGATTTGCAAGTAGTGCAATGAGAAATGAATTCTATGGTCTTGAAACATATAGTCCATTATTAGAGCTAGATTTACAAGACTTTAATATATGCGACATAGGGGATTTAGAATTAAGTATGGGAGACACTGATAAAGTGTTAAATGAAATTTATGAAGAAACTAAAGAAATACTTAATGATGATAGATTTCCATTTATGATAGGAGGAGAGCATTTAGTTACTCTTCCTGCATTTAAAGCAGTTCATGAAAAATATAATGATATATATGTGCTTCATTTTGATGCTCATACGGATTTGCGAGAAGAATACAATAATAATAAAAATTCTCATGCAACAGTAATAAAAAGAGTTTGGGATATTATAGGTGATGGTAGAATATTTCAATTTGGAATAAGATCAGGAACTAAAGAAGAGTTTGATTTTGCATTGAAAGAAAAGCATACTTATATGGAAACTCATACAATAGATACCTTTTGGAAGATAGTATCTACATTAGGTGGTAAAAATGTTTACTTAACAATAGATTTAGATGTATTAGATCCGTCTATATTCCCTGGAACAGGGACACCAGAACCAGGTGGAATAACATATCGAAAATTTGAACAAATATTTAAAATACTAAAAAATTCTAATATAAACTTAGTAGGTTGTGACATAGTAGAACTTAGTCCGGATTATGATAGAAGTAATGTATCTACTGTTGTAGCGTGTAAGATATTAAGAGAATTATCATTAGTTGCAGCAGACAACCTAATGAAAAATCGTGAAAAAATAGAAAAAGATAAGTTAATATAAGGAGATAAAAAAATGACAAGACATTTATTTACATCAGAATCAGTTACAGAAGGGCATCCAGATAAAATATGTGACCAAATATCAGATGCTATCTTAGATGAATTATTAAAGCAAGACCCACTATCAAGAGTTGCTTGTGAAACTACTGTTACAACAGGTCTTGTATTAGTAGCAGGAGAAATCAGCACAAATGCATATGTTGACATACCTAAAGTTGTAAGAGAGACAATAAGAGAAATAGGATACAACAGAGCAAAATATGGATTTGACTGTGATACTTGTGGTGTATTAACTGCTATAGATGAACAATCATCAGATATAGCTATGGGAGTAGATGAATCTCTAGAAAATAAGATAGGCGAAGAGAGTGAAGATGAGATTGAAGCTATAGGAGCAGGTGACCAAGGTATAATGTTTGGTTTTGCATGTAATGAAACAGAGGAATTAATGCCATTACCTATATCTTTAGCTCATAAACTATCAAGAAAATTAACAGAAGTTAGAAAAAATGGAACTTTAGACTTCTTAAGACCTGATGGAAAAACTCAAGTAACTGTAGAATATGAAGGAAATACTCCTGTTAGAGTGCATACAATACTTATATCTACTCAACACAGTGAAGAAGTTGAAAATGAAGTTATTAGAGAAGGTTTAATTGAAAAAGTAATAAAGGAAGTTATACCAGCTAATTTATTAGATGAAGAAACTAAGATATATATAAATCCAACTGGAAGATTTGTTATAGGTGGACCACAAGGAGATACAGGTCTTACAGGAAGAAAAATAATAATAGATACTTATGGTGGATATTCAAGACATGGTGGAGGAGCATTCTCTGGAAAAGATGCAACTAAAGTTGATAGATCAGCTGCTTATGCTGCAAGATATGTTGCGAAAAATATAGTTGCAGCAGGATTAGCAGATAAGTGTGAAATAGAATTAGCTTATGCAATCGGTGTTGCTAGACCATTATCAATATTTGTAGATACTTTTGGAACTGGAAAAGTTAGCAATGAGATCTTAGTTGAGCTTATAAATAAACATTTTGATTTAAGACCAGGTGCAATAATTAGAGACTTAGAATTAAGAAAACCTATATTTAAAAGCACAGCGGCATATGGACATTTTGGAAGAAATGATTTAAATGTTGCATGGGAGAGAACGGACAAGGCAGAAGTACTTAGATTAGAAGCTTTAAATAAATAATTAAAAAAGAACGAATTATCTATTTTATAGTTAATTCGTTTTTTTTAGTAAAATGTTTTATACAAAATATAAAAACAAGGCATAATAAATTATAATTAGAAGTGTTTATAGAAAGTTATATATTAATTAATAATACAAATTTTCTTTTAAAATTATTAAAAATAATTTATAATAGTATTATTTGATAACCAAGGAGAATGTGAAAATGAAAGATTTTACAATGAGAACAAGCCTTATCGTAGGAGATGAAGGTATAGATAAACTAGAAAAGTCAAATGTTATAGTATTTGGAGTTGGTGGCGTAGGAAGTTTTGCTACTGAGGCATTAGTTCGTGCAGGTGTTGGAAATATAACTATAGTTGATTTTGACAATATAGATGTTACAAACATAAATAGACAGATACCAGCTCTTCACTCTACAGTAGGAAAGCTTAAAGTAGATGTTATGAAAGAAAGATTACTAGATATTAATCCAGATTTAAATATAAGAACTGTTGCTAAAAAATATAATAAAGAAACTACTGATGAGATATTAGTAGAAAATTATGACTATGTAATAGACGCTATAGATATGGTTACATCTAAAATTTTATTAGTTGAAGAATGTAATAAAAAAGGATTAAAGCTAATTTCGTCTATGGGAATGGGTAATAAATTAGATCCAACAAAAATTGTAGTTACAGATATACATAAAACTCACACTTGTCCATTAGCAAAAGTTATGAGAAAAGAATTAAAAGATAGAAGAATAAAAAATCTTAAAGTAGTTTATTCTCAAGAACAACCACAAGTGTTAAAGAAAAAGATAATGAATGGACGAAAAGTTACCCCAGGAAGTACCTCATTTGTACCTTCTGTTGGTGGGTTAATAATAGCTTCCGTTGTTGTAAATGATTTAATAAATAGTTAATTAATAAAAAGCCCTGTATAGGGCTTTTGCTTTGATTGATTTAATATTTAAAAACTGATTCAAACCCTTGTGAAAGAGATAATATATAATGATAGAAAATACTTTGTTTATACTAGTGAATAGTTTAGAAATCTTTAGGAATAATAAGTTTGAAAAAATAAATGAGGTGTTTATATGGTATTTTATACAGCTATTATTTTTATAGTTATCTTTGTAGCATGGGGACTTTTATCTCCCGTAACATTATCAAACGTTGCTAATGATGCATTAAATTTTACAACTAATAAATTTGGGTGGATGTTTTTAATAATAACATTTATAGTATTAGTATTTGTAATTTGGCTAGCTTTTAGTAAATACGGTCATTTAAGGTTAGGAAAAGATGATGATGAACCCCAATTTAAATATATAAGTTGGTTTGCTATGCTTTTTAGTGCAGGAATGGGGATTGGAATAATATTTTGGGGTGTTGCAGAACCGTTAGATCATTATGTATATCCTCCTGCAGGTATTAAGCCATTAACAGCAGAAGCGGCTAATGTTGCCATGACGTATTCGTTTTTTCATTGGGGATTACATGCTTGGGCTATATATTCTTTAGTTGGGCTTACAATAGCATATTTTAGGTTTAGAAAAGGAAAAAAATTATTGATTAGTGAAACCTTAGATTCCATAATGGGTAATAGAATTGATATAAAAGATAAAGTGAAAAATGTTATAGATATCCTTGCTATTATAGCAACTGCTTTTGGCGTTGCTACATCCTTAGGTTTAGGTGCGCTACAGATAAATGGTGGATTAAATAGCATATTTGGGATACCTATAAATAATACTGTTCAAATAGTAATAATTGCTATATCTACTGTATTATTTTTATTATCAGCATCAACAGGAGTGGAAAAGGGAATAAAAATTTTAAGTAATATTAATATTGGCATTGCAATAGCACTTATGATAATAGTATTTATAATAGGACCAACAGCAACAATAATGGAAATATTCACAAATACTTTAGGGCAATACTTCGCTAATATAGTATCATTAAGTTTGAAATTAAGACCTTTCAGTGACTCAAGTTGGATTTCGGGTTGGACTTTATTTTATTGGGCTTGGTGGATTGCATGGTCACCATTTGTAGGTGTATTTATAGCATCTATATCAAAAGGAAGAACGATAAAAGAATTTATTTTAGGTGTTTTATTAGTTCCAACAATATTTAGTTTTATTTGGTTTTCTGTATTTGGAGGAACTGCCCTTACTCTTCAAATAGATACAAATATGAATTTATTAGATTTAGTTAAAAATAATATAACAGCAACTCTTTTTGTATTACTAAAAAGTTTACCTTTTGGTACTATAATAAGTGTTATATGTATTTTATTAATATTTACTTTTTTTATATCTTCAGCAGATTCAGCCACATTTGTTTTAGGAATGTTTAGCTCTAATGGTGATATGAAGCCAAAGGTATCTAAAAAATTATTATGGGGAGTACTACAATCATTAATAGCTATTGCATTATTATTAAGTGGAGGGTTAAAAGGATTACAGACAATGGCTATTTTAACAGCCTTGCCGTTTAATGTGGTTTTAATTATGATGTTAGTATCCTTAGTGAAAGAGTTAAAAAAAGAAAAAATATAAATTTTGACAGTAAAGGAGCTATTGTATCAAATTAAAGATCACTCTAAAATAGCTCTTTTCTACTATATAAATATAACATTATGGTGGAAATTTATGTAACGAAGAATAGAAGTGAGTATGAAAATTATCATACAAATATTTATTGGATTTCATATCTTTTAGTGGTAAAGATCTTTGTACCATCACTATAAAAAACTAAGTCGCCACTAATATCTGTCCTTAAAGTATGTACATCGTATTTTTCTAAAGTATTTAAGGTAGACTTATGAGGATGACCATAGTTGTTTTTGTACCCACAAGAAATAGCTGCTATACTGGGCGAAGTTTCTTTTATAAAAGAGTCTGTAGAAGAAGAACTACTACCATGGTGAGCTACTTTTAAAAAGTCTACTTTTTCTAAATTGTAAGAGTTAATTATATCTATTTCGTTTTCTTTCTCACAATCTCCAGTAAAGAGAAAATCCATATCTTTGTAACTTAGATTAAAAACTATAGAGTTAGAGTTATTGTTATCTTGAATATAAGATGGACTAAGGATGGAAATCTTAGTGTTTTCATCTAGTTTTATTAAATCATCTTTGGAAAGATAATTGATTTTTAGATTTTTATTTTTACAAGTTTTTATTAAATTTTTATAATGAGTAGAATTATCTCTTTGGTTAGGGGTATATATTTTACCTATGGTGTAGTTTTCTATTACATAATCTAAGCTACCGATATGATCTTTATCCAAATGAGTAGCTATTATTATATCTAGTTTTTTTACTCCTTTTAAATTTAAATAAGATTTTATTATTCTATTATTATCTTCATCTCCACCGTCAACTAAAATATTTTTGTTTTTAGGTGTTTTTATTAAAATACAATCTCCTTGTCCTACATCTATAATATGTACAGATAAAAAATCTTTATATCGATCACAACCACAACATAAAATAAGAAATAAGACTATAATTATACATTTAATTTTCTTAATCAAAATAAGTCCTCCAAATAATTGCTCTTCATATTTTATTCACAATTATTAAGTAAAATAAAAATTATTATACGTTTAGAAGGTTAAAAAACAAAAAAATAAAAATTTTTTGTTTACATTGGATAAAAGTGTTATTATATACAATGTATAAAATAAAAAACTTACTCGAATTCAAATAAAAATGTTTATATATGCATTATTGGGGTATTATATATACTAAATTCAATTTTGAGCGAAAATATTTAATAATAAAATATAAATGAAAAATTACTATTTAACATAAGATTTATAACAATAAATTAGGAGGAAATTATGATTTTTAAAGATATAAATATGGAATCTAGAGAAATGCTTAATCCATATTTCGATTTAGTAGATTATGAAGCGTGTGAATATTGTTTCAATACACTATATATGTGGCAACATTTATATAAAACTGGTTACTATATAGGAGATGGATTTGCTGTAATAGTTGCAGAATATGAAGGAAATACATTTTCTATATTACCATTAGCGAAAAAAGAAGATATGCCAAGAGTTATACAATTTGTTGTTGATTACTTTGAAGAAGAACAAAAGAAAATATATTTTAGAGGTATAACAAAAGAAGTGGTAGATTTCTTAAAAGAAAATTACGCAGGAAAATTCAATTATATTGAAGAAAGGGATTTATTCGATTATGTTTATGATGGGGAAAACATGAGAGAATTAAAAGGTAGAAAGAATGTAAAGAAAAGAAATCATATAAATTACTTCCTAAAAGAATACGAAGGAAGATATGAATATAGATTACTTGATGAAAAAGATTTCGATCCTTGTTTAGAACTAGTACAAGAGTGGACTAGTAACAAAGAAGAAAATGACGCTGTAAGTGAGGAGATGGAAGAAGAGCTTATTGGAATTAAGAAGCTATTTGAAAACTACAGTGTTTTAAAAGATAAACTTAAAATAGCTGGTATATTTATAGATGGGAAATTAGAAGCTTTTACAATGGGAGAATATATTAATCCTAATATGGCTTTAATTCATATAGAAAAAGCTAATCCAAGCATAAGAGGATTATATCCATTTATAAATCAACAATTTTTAATTCATGAATTTAGTGATGCAGAATTTATAAATAGAGAAGAAGATTTAGGTATAGAAGGACTTAGAAAGGCAAAACTTTCTTATCACCCAGTTAGATTTGTAGAGAAATATACTGTTAGAGAGGTATAAGATTTATGAAGATTAGGTTTGCTAGGGAATGTGACCAAAATAATATAATGGAAATTTGGAACTATTGTTTTAATGATGGACCTAAATTTACAGATTATTATTTTAATAATAAATATAAAAATTATAACACAATAGTAGTTGAGGAAGAGGCGAATATAGTCTCTTCTCTTCAGTTAAATCAGTATAAGATAAAATTAAATGATAAAGAGTATGATACATCTTATGTAGTAGGGGTATCTACTTTGCCCGAAACTAGGGGTAGAGGCTATATGAGACATATTATGGACTTTACTTTGAATGAGTTATACAAAAAAGAACAGCTTATATCAATATTGATGCCAATAGATTATAGGTTGTATAGAAAATATGGATATGAGCATTGTTATGATCAAATAGAGTATGAAATTAATATTGAGGATTTAAGTGGATTTAAATCTTCTGGTAGTTTAATAAAGGCTAACTTAAATCATATTAATCAAATCATAAATATAGAAAGATCTTTCTTAAAAAACTTAAATGGTAGAGTAATAAGGGATGAGAATTATTATAAAAATTTATTTAAAGAAGTAGAAAGTGAAGATGGACATATTTATATTCATAAAAATGAAGAAATTGATGGATATATAATATATTTTATAAATGGAGACAATATTTTTGTTAGAGAATTATATTATAAAAATATAAATGCCCTTAAGGGAATGTTAAGATTTATATATAATCACAATACTCAATGTAAAAAAGTAAACATAACATCACCTTTAGATGATAAGATAAGATTTATTTTATCAAATCCTAGAACTGTTACTATGAAATTAAAACCTTTTATGATGGGAAGAGTTATTAATTTTAAAAAGTATTTAGAAAGTTTACATATAGAAGGTAATGATAAATTAAGTTTAGTTATTTCTATTAAGGATAATTATATAAATGAAAATAATAAAATATTTAAAATTAGTTTACAAAATAATAAGTTGACGGTGGAAGACGGAAATTTTGATTATGATGTAGAGTTTGATATAAACACTATATCTCAGCTAGCATTTTCTTATCTCAGCGGAAAAGAAGCTTATTTATTAAATAACTTAGAAGAAAATAAAGAAGTAATAAAATTTTTAGATTTGATTTTCGTTAAAAAAGAAAATTATATAAATGAATATGTGTAAAAAGACAGCCAAAGGCTGTCTTTTTTAGGTTCAGATTTAATTTGACTGAAAATAAAACATATAATAGGTTGTGCTATAAAGTTATATTTTGTATACAAAATATAAAACAACAGTTGAAAAAAACAATAAAAAGGAGTATTATTATAAATATTTAGAAAATTATGAAAAATATTCAAGTAAGGGGGAAGATATATGGCAGTTAAATATGCTAAAAGAATGGATTTATTTAAAAAATCAGAGCTAGGGGAAATATTAAAGCTAATTGAGAAACCAGAGATAATATCTTTTGCAGGAGGATTACCAGCATCTGAATTATTTCCTGTGGAAGAAATGAAGAAAGTTGCTGTTAAAGTTTTAGATGAAAATGGAGAAGAGGCTCTACAATATTCAGGATCTCAAGGATATCTACCTCTTAGAAATCATATAGCGAATAGAATGAATTCTAAAAATATGACTAATGTGAATGCAGAAGATGTACTTGTAACAAGTGGATCACAGCAAGCTCTAGATTATGCAGGAAATATATTTTTAGATGAGAATGATGTAGTATTATGTGAAAGTCCATCTTATTTAGGAGCTTTGAATGCTTTTAAGAATTATCAACCTAAAGTTATAGAAGTTCCTACAGATAAAGAAGGAATGATTGCAGAAGAATTAGAAAAAATATTGGAAAAGAACGATAGAGTAAAATTTATATATGTAATACCAGACTTTCAAAATCCAACAGGAATAACATGGTCCCTTGAAAGACGAAAAAAATTCATGGAAGTTATAAATAAGCATGAAATACCTGTAATAGAGGATAATCCTTATGGAGAGTTAAGATATGAGGGAGAGTTTTTACCTTCATTAAAGTCTTTTGATACAAAGGGACTTGTAATATATTTGGGAACTTTTTCAAAAATATTCTGTCCAGGATACCGCTTAGGATGGGTTTGTGCATCAAAGGAAATACTAAGAAAATTTATAACATGTAAAGAAAATTCTGATTTACAAACATCAACTATAGGTCAAAGGGAGCTTAGTAAATATATAGATGATTATGACTTAGATGAACATGTGGAAAAAATAAAAGCTACATATAAAAAACGTAGGGACTTAATGTTAAGCTGTATGAAAGATGAATTTCCTGAGGGCGTAAGCTTTACTAATCCAAGTGGAGGATTATTTACATGGGTTAAATTGCCGGAGAAATTAAATGCTCAAGAGCTTATGGAAAAATGTGTAAAAAACAATGTTGCTTATGTTCCAGGAGGATTTTTCTTCCCAAGTGGAAATAAGGAGAATTACTTCAGATTAAACTATTCTAGCTGTAAAGAGGATAAAATAGTTGAAGGAATAAAAAGGTTAGGGAAAGTTCTAATTGAAGCAGTAAGTGAAACTGTTGAAGTTTAGAAAAAAGCATATCTTCATTTGTGAAGATATGCTTTTTTAATTTCCAATTACTTGAGCAAGGTCTTTGCCTGAAAATTTATGTGACCCAAGCAGCAACTTAAGTCAAGTAGATTTTCTATATTAATAGAGCAAAATAATATGTTTGAAAAAAATTAAGATGATGATAATAAAAATAAATAAAAAGAACTATGGAGGAAAGATGAGAAGGCCAATATTAATATTATTTATATTTTTATTATTCATATCTTTTATTTATACAAATAACAAATCCTTAGATGCAATTGAAGATAAAGACAAAATAAGTATTGAAGGTGTGGTAAAGGATAAAATTGAAAAAGATAAATATGATCAATATAAGATAGAAAAATATTTAGTAAATGATTACAGTAAAAAACTAAACATAAAAATAGGTAAAGTAGTTAAAATAAATGGAAGCATTAAAAGTTTAAATAAAATGAGCTTTGATGATTTTAATTATGGTAGATATGTAAAAAGTATGGGATTTAAAGGTATTATAACTGCAAAATATTATAAAATAAAAGGAGATAGCAAATTTTATACTTTTGTAGGCAATACAAAAACTTACTTGAGAGATACATTTAGATATTTATATAAAGATAAATCTGATTTTATTAATTCTTTAATCTTAGGTCAAAAGGAAAACTTGAGTAAAGAAGAAAAGGACATGTTTTCAAAAACTGGGACTAGCCATGTAATAGCTATATCTGGACTTCATACAGGCATACTATGTACAATGATTGCAATAATTATAAAAGGAATTAATAAATTTTATAAACTTATAATTTTAACTATTGTAATGATTTTATACAGTATAATGATTGGATTTTCGCCATCTATAAGTAGATCCATAGTTTTTGTTGTAATTATGTATCTGGCCATATTCTTGGAAGAAAAGAGAGATGGAATATGCACACTATCTTTGATAGGTGTATTTTTGATTGTAAATAATCCTTATATAATTTATAATACATCTTTTCAATTATCATTTTTAGCAACTTTATCTATTATATATTTTTATAAAATAATAAATAAGCATTTAAAAATAAGTATTATATCCATAAGCTTAAGCGCTAATATATTAACTTTGCCAATTATATATTATGTGTTCGAAGGAATACCGGTTCTATTTCTTATTGGAAATATGATTGTTGTTCCTGTAATTGGTATAATAATGAATTTAAGTATAATTAGTGTAATTTTATTTAGATTTAGTATTTTAATATCAAAAATTTTAGCATATTTAAGCAAAAGTATTATTATTATGGTATATTATTTATTAGACAAACTCGCGGGGAATAAATTAGCATATATTGAAATTAACAATCCTAAATTATTTTATGTAACTTTTTATTACATTTTAATTTTTTGGTATATGATATATAGAGAGTTAAAAATTATGAAGGAGCAAGAAAATGGATTACAAGGATATTATAAGGAATATTAAAGATAAAAATTTTCAAAATATATATCTTTTATATGGTAGAGAATATTACTTAATTGACAACGCCATAAAAAACTTTAAAGAAAGTCTTAATGAGTCTATGATTGACTTCAATTTAGATGTAATAGACGGTAAAGAGGTTTTTTTAGATCAATTGCTAAGTTCTATAGAAACACTGCCTTTTATGGATGATAAAAAAATTACCATAGTAAAGGATTTTGAGCTGTTAAAAGGAAAGAGAAAAAATCTTTCTGAAGCCGATGAAAAATACTTTATAGATTATTTAGACAATATATCAGAAAGTACAGTTTTAGTATTTATTGTGCATGGAGAAGTAGACAAAAGAAAGAAGATAGTAAAAAAAATACAAGAAAAAGGTGTTGTATTTAATTGTGATAAAATTTCTGATATGGATTTATTTAAATGGACAAAAAGAAAGTTTGAAAGTTTTGGAGCCATAATAGAAAATACGCAAGTTATGTACTTTATTGAATCTCAAGGATATAGAGATAAAAATAGTGAAAAGACTCTCTCAGATTTGGAAAATGAAATAATTAAAATTAGCTCCTTTGTAGGTAAAGAAAATAAAGTAAGTAATGAGGTTATAGATAGATTATCTCAAAAGAAAATAGAAAATGATATTTTCAAACTTATAGATTTTATGGGAGAGAAGAATTCATCATCTGCCATAAAAATATTAAATGATATGATTAGTGAAGGAGAATCTGTTCTTGGAATATTTGCTATGATAAGTAGACAATTTAAAATTGTTTTACAGGTTAGAAGTCTACAAATAGAGGGAACATCTGTAAATGATATTTGTGAAAAACTAAGTTTGAGGCAATTTGTAGTTAATAAAGCTTTAAAACAAAGTCGTAACTTCTCAGATGATATAATAATAGATATGTTAAACTTTATATTAGAAAATGATTTTAAAATTAAAAATGGACTAATAAAAGATACTTTGGCTATAGAAATACTAGTCAGTAAATATTGCCAAAGAAATATTAGTTAAGAGTCTTAGTTAAAATACTAAGACTTTTTTTGAGGGTAAGAAGTAATAAGATAATATTAAATGAATGCAATAAAAAACCCTTGACTAAATCAAGGGTTTAAATTTATAAAAATTAAACTGTTATTATGCGTTCATTGCGTTTAATTTTTGAGCTAATTTAGCAACTTTTCTAGCTGCAGCGTTTTTGTGTATAGTTCCTTTTGATGCTACTTGATATATTCTCTTTTGAGCATATTGGAATCTAGCTGTAGCTTCTTCAACGTTACCTGCAGTAACAGCTTCATCGAATCTTCTTATAGCAGTTTTTACTTGAGATTTTCTAGCTTTGTTTAAAGCAGTTTTCTTATCGATAACTTTTATTCTCTTTTTAGCTGATTTTATGTTTGCCACGAAAAACACCTCCTCGTAAATATAATTATTCTCATCGTCAACATATTAGATTTTAACAGAAATAAATATAAAAATCAAGAGTTAATATTTATTAGTTAAATATAATTTGCAAACTGTTTTTTTGCGCATGACTTACTTTATCACATATAAAAATATTTCACAATAATAGATTTATTTATTCATATAAAAGTAATAAAAAATGATAAATAATGTTTAAAATGTTAGCACATGTCAATAATCAATAATATCATTTTATTGAATACTGGAGGAAACTATGATAAAAATTAGAACTGACCTAGCTCTAGAAGCAAGAGAGATAATAGAAGAAAGCAGTAATAGTAGTGAAATACCAGGAGTTAAAACAATAAACAAGCAACTTGATGACTGTGTAGTTACAAAAGTCGAAGTATTAAATGAGCAAGGTTCTCAAATAATGAATAAAGGAATGGGAACATACGTAACACTAGAAAGTAAATTGATGAAATATGATGACGATGAATCAAGAGAACAAATAATAAATTATTTAACTAATGAACTTAAAGATATTTTTGGTTCAGATAAACACAAGAAAACTTTAGTGATTGGACTTGGTAACTGGAACATAACATCTGATGCGCTAGGTCCAAGGGCGGTATCAAAAACTCTTGTGACACGTCATATATTTAAAAATTACAATAAGGATTATGATGACGATTTTACAGAGGTTGCTGCATTGAGTCCAGGAGTTATGGGTATAACTGGAATAGAAACTAGCGAAACTGTTAAAGCAATAGTAGACACTATTAAACCAGATAGAGTAGTTGCTATAGATGCACTTGCTTCAAGAAAAATGGACAGGGTAAATTCTACTATACAAATATCTACAGCTGGAATATCTCCAGGTGGAGGAGTAGGTAATAAAAGAAAGGCTCTAAACAAAGAATATTTGGGAGTGGATGTTATAGCCATAGGCGTACCAACGGTAGTTGATGCAGCCACTTTAACTAGTGATGTACTAGACATGGCTATCAATAATTTAATGGAACAATCTAATGAAGGTGAAGTATTTTATAAAATGCTTCAAAAATTACAGGAAGAAGAAAAATATCAACTAATTAAAGACTCTCTAGATCCTTATGATAAAAACTTAATTGTGACTCCTAAGGATATAGATGAGACTATAGAAAATCTATCAATAATAATTAGTGAAGGATTAAATAGATCTCTTCATCCAGGGAGAACTTCGTAACAAGGAGGAATTTTAATGATTAAAAATAAAATAAAAGCTATAAAAATTGGATTTTTAATAGTTTGTATTTTACCTACTATTTCTCAAGCATTAGATAAAGAAGATATATTAAAATATTTGGTGAAATCATCTTATCCTGAAGTAAAAGTTATAGATAAAGAAGATGGGGATAACAAAGATGTGGATGAGAACTCAAAATCTACAGATAATATAAAGAGCAATACAAATAATACAGATGACAAAGAATATGTTAATGTTTATGTTGGAGAAGAAAATAAGCCGGAATCAAAAGAGGAAAAAGAATCAAAAGAAACTAGCAATATCATTGATTCAAATTACACTAACGATATAAGAGTAACAAAGGACAGACCACAAATGCTTATATACCACACACATAGCAGTGAGACTTATTCTGATTCACCAAAGAATAATTATCATTCAACAGATATAGAACATTCAGTTATGTCTGTAGGAAGTATTTTATCCACAGAATTATCAGAAAAGGGATGGGGTGTAGTTCATACTACTAAATATAATGACTTATCTTATAATGATGCTTATGCAACGAGTGCTAAAACTATGAAGTCTATTCTATCTAAGTATAATTCTATTAAAGTAACTATAGATTTACATAGAGATGGACAAAGTGTAAGTACCACACAGGCAAAAAAAACAGTGCATGATAAGTACACAACTAAAATAAATGGAAAAACCGTGGCAAAATTTTTCTTAGTAGTTGGTCAGAGAAATCAAAATGTAGGAGAATTGAAAAGACAGGCACAAGAAATTACTGCTTTAGCCGAAAAAAAATATCCAGGACTAGTTTGCCCGGTAGTCACCAAACAATATGGTAGATTTAACCAATATATGGCTGACAATGGATTATTAATAGAAATAGGTAATAATGCAACAAGTACAAAAGAAGCGCAAGCCACGTGTAAATATTTAGCAGAAATACTTGATGAGTATTATTCTGACATAAAATAATTAGGGTATAAATTATGAGCCGTTTAGAAAAATATAAAAAAGAAAAGTATTCTAAAAAAAAATATAAAACAATTTGTAGATTTATATTTATGTTCGTAATGCTAGTGATTACTACTAGTAGCATATTACTAATAGATTATAGAATTAATGAAGTATTAGATACTGATAGTAAAAATAATATTATAAAGTATATAAATGATATTATAAAGTATATACTAGATATGTTTTAAACTATAATATTTAATTTCTATATGATATTAAAGAATACAAATTTCAAAAATAAACCAAAATAATAGAAAAAATAAGACTTAAAAAATAAGTCTTATTTTTTTGTTATATACTACTTATTTACATAAAAGCAGATATATTATAAAATAAAGTTTATGATAACAACTTATTAAGGAGGAATAACGGTGGACAAACAAAATAGAACTAGAAATTTCAGTATAATTGCTCATATAGATCATGGTAAGTCTACCTTAGCTGATAGATTAATACAGTACACAGGTTTAGTCAGTGATAGGGAAATGAAAAGCCAGTTATTAGATAATATGGATTTAGAAAGAGAAAGAGGAATCACTATTAAACTGCAAAATGTAAGATTAATATATAAGGCTAAGGACGGAAATGAATATTATTTAAATCTTATAGATACTCCAGGTCACGTGGACTTTAATTATGAGGTATCAAGAAGTTTAGCAGCATGTGAAGGGGCACTACTTGTAGTAGATGCAGCTCAAGGTGTGGAAGCTCAAACTTTAGCTAATGTATATTTAGCGCTAGATCAAGATTTAGAAATATTACCAGTAATAAATAAAATAGATCTTCCAAGTGCTAGACCAGACGAAGTTAAAGAAGAAATCGAAGATATAATAGGTCTTGATGCAAGTGAAGCACCATTAATATCTGCTAAAAGTGGTTTAAATATACAAGATGTATTAGAAGATATAGTTGCAAATGTACCAGCACCTGCTGGAGATTTAAACAAACCATTAAAAGCTTTAATATTTGATTCATACTATGATGCTTATAAGGGTGTTGTAGCCTATGTTAGAGTATTTGAAGGCAAAGTTAAAAAAGGTATGACTATAGAAATGATGAATACTAAGAAGAAATTTGAAGTAACAGAAGTTGGAGTTATGGCTCCAGGTGCAACAGAATTAGATAGCTTATGTGCTGGAGATGTTGGATATATCGCAGCTAGTATAAAGGATATAAGAAGTTGTCACGTAGGGGACACTATAACTGATGCTAAAAATCCAACAGAAGAATCATTAGAAGGATATAAAAAAGCAACTCCAATGGTTTACTGTGGTATTTATCCAGGTGAAGGAGAAAAATACGAAAACGTAAGAGATTGTTTAGAAAAATTACAAGTTAATGATGCGGCTCTTGAGTTTGAACCAGAAACTTCTGCAGCTTTAGGATTTGGTTTTAGATGTGGATTCTTAGGATTATTACATCTTGAAATAATTCAAGAGAGATTAGAAAGAGAGTTTAATTTAAACTTAGTTACAACAGCTCCTTCTGTTATATATAGAGTTACTAAAAATGATGGAGAAGTTGTTATGGTTCAAAATCCTGCAAACTTACCAGAGGTTTCGGAAATAAGAATGATAGAAGAACCAATAGTAAAAGCTGATATCATAGCGCCAAAAGACTTTGTTGGTATAGTTATGGAGCTATGTCAAGAAAGACGTGGAACAATGTTGCACATGGAATATATAGATGAGAAAAGAGTTATGCTTCATTATGATTTACCTCTAAATGAAGTTGTATATGACTTCTTTGATGCGTTAAAATCTAGAACTAGAGGTTATGGATCTTTAGATTATGAAATGAAGGGATATGTTCCTTCTCAACTTGTAAAATTAGATATATTAATAAATAAAGAACAAGTAGATGCACTTAGTTTTATTGTTCATGAAAGTAAAGCATACTCTAGAGGCAAGGCCATGTGTGAAAAACTTAAAAATGAAATACCAAGACATCAATTTGCCGTTCCTATACAAGCAGCTGTTGGAAATAAAATAGTTGCTAGAGAAACTATAAGTGCTCTTAGAAAAGACGTACTTGCTAAATGTTACGGAGGAGATATATCTCGTAAGAAGAAACTTCTTGAAAAACAAAAAGAAGGTAAGAAGCGTATGAGACAAATCGGTAGTGTGGAAGTTCCACAAAAAGCATTTATGTCAGTTCTTAAACTAGATGAATAATGAAAATTTATTTAACAATAAAGTAACATTATAACGGTTGCATTAAATTGATTAAGTACTATTATTTTTTATATAAGACATATTATGTGTTGTGAATAAGTTGTAATTTAAGAAAAATATAACATATTGAAGATATTCTTTGTGTTATAAAGAAATTTATTATATAATGGGTACTTAGTAGTAAACATTATATAATAAATTGTTAATTTTATTGCTTTAAATAGAGTATGAAAAATGAAAATTTTCATGATATACTAATAATTTCAGCAACATTTTTAATAATACATCTTAATTTTTTACGTTTCATTGTAAAATATTGTAATATATTGTGGAAAAAATGTTCTATTGACCTAAAAGAATCATATATAGTAATATAGTGGTGATAGATAATAGATGTATATTTAAAAATAAAGATTCGTTAAATTGTGAGTTGGAAATTAAAGCTTACTAGATGAGCTAAATAATAAAATATTATAATTTTATTATTTAAAAACGAGAAGAGGAGATGAGTCGCTAAATGTAAAAGAAAGGAAAGTATTTTTCCTACTTTTATAATATGAAAAAATATAAAATTTAAAAATGTTAAATTTATTTGCTAGAGTGTACTATAGTAATATGAAAACTAGGCAATATTAAGCTGTTGAGGAACTTAGAAGAGAATAGTGGAACTACTGAGTTGTTTTTATGGGGCTGAAAAGATATTTCAATTAATATGATAAAAAATGAAAGTTACAGTAGTTATGGAGGAGAGTATGTTTGATAAGATAACATTAGTACAATTGTTAGTGATTGTAGCTTATATGGCAATATTACTTTACTTAGGAATTAAGGAAAAGAAAAAAAATGAAGAAAATTTAAAGGAAATACCCCTTAGGATTAATGTAAATGGTATACGTGGGAAGTCAACTGCGACGAGATTGATAACAGGTGTTTTGAGTAATGCAGATTATAAAGTTGTAGGTAAAACTACAGGGACTTCTCCAAGAATGATATATTGGAACAAAAAAGAAGAGGATGTTATTAAACGTAATCTTTTAGGAGCAAATATTAAAGAACAAATTCAAGTTATAGATAAAGCAAGAGAAGTTGGTGCAGAAGCTTTGGTATGCGAATGTATGGCAGTAAGACCTGAATATCAGTCAGTATATCAAAATGATATTTTTAAATCAAATATTACGGTTATAGTTAATGTTTTAGAAGATCATTTAGATGTTATGGGACCAACAACAGATGAAATCGCATTAGCATTTTCTTCAACTATACCATACAATGGATATTTAGTAGTTGACAATGGACCTTATGTAAAATATTTTGAAGAAATTTGTAGACAAAGAAAAACAAAGCTTGTTGTTGCAGATAATTCAAAAATACCAGAAGGCCTTGTTAAAAAGTTTAAATATACAATATTTGAAGATAATATCTCTTTAGCATTAGCTGTGGCAGAGATACTAGATATCGATGGGGAAACAGCCTTTGAAGGAATGTTAAATGCAAATCCAGATCCAGGAGCAGCTACTATTAATCATATAGAATGTGGGGATCATGTTAGTAATTTTGTGAATGGTTTTGCGGCTAATGAACCGGAATCAACGCTTGCCATATGGGATAGAATAAAGGACACTATACCGAATACAGAAAATCCAATAGTACTTTTCAATGGAAGAGAAGATAGAATAGATAGAACTAACCAGTTTATTGATGATTGTTTCCCTTATTTAAAAAATACCACTCTAATAGGTATAGGAGAGGGAATGGAATGTATACAAAATGCAATCGATGATGGACGATTAAGTAATATAAAAGAATATATAGATTTGTCAGACTATGAAGTTGATGAGGTAATTGATGAATTATATGGCATGATGCATAATAGAGTTATTTATGGTATCGGTAATATACATGGACAAGCTGAAATATTATTACAAAAAATGTGTAATATATATATTCATACAGATGAGCATGAGGAAGTAAATAACAACATAAGTATCAGAGCGTATATAAAGAAATATAGAAGTAGTAATTTTTAGGAGGAGACAGGAAACAGATGTTTATTACAGATTTTTATATGGCATTAATAATAGGAGTAGCAAGTACTTTGTTATTTACTGAAAAGACGGGAATTACGCCAGGAGGATTAATAGCAGCCAGTTATTTGGCATTAGTATTTGATTCACCTATAACATTAGCATTAATATTTTTAGTTTCATTTATAACATATTGGCTTGTTAACTTTGTGTTACCTAAGTTTATAATCCTATATGGAAAAAGAAAATTTACAGCTACATTAATTATAGCTATAGTTTTAAAGTTAGTATTTGAATTCGCATATCCATTAACACCATTCCCTACTTTTGAATTTAGAGGGATAGGAGTAATAGTACCAGCATTATTGGCAAACTCTTACTCAAGACAAGGAATAAAACTTACAGTAATATCTACACTTTTAATGACTGGATTTGTATTTGCGTTAATGCAAGTTTTATATTTAGTGTAAGGAGAAGTTTATGAAAAATAAATTAACATTTAAAGATCGATTACAGATAAAAATTAAAAATCAACCTAAAATTACAAGTAAAAAAACATTAGTAATAATATTTTTACTTGCAAGTATAGTTTTTGGTTCAACTTTTGTATATGCAAATAGTAGTAATGAAAAACTTAAACTTAATTATTCAGATAATAAGTTAGCTCAATTTACTTTTGTTGGAGATATGATGCTTGGAAGATCGGTTAAAGTTAAAAGTGAATTAGATAATTATGAAAGTGTATATAAAGATGTATCATATTTATGGAAAGATTCACAATATGTTTCAGGAAATGTAGAAAGTGCTTTACTTGATAATCCAGACGATTTTCAAAAAGGTGATAAAGAAATTCATTTATATGCAGAAACAAAAGTTTCAAATCTTTTAAAGAAAAATGGATTTACAATGGCCAATTTATCTAATAATCACTTAGGTGATTTTGGTAGAGCGGGAGTAATAAGTACTATTAATGCAGTTAAATCTGCAGGACTAAATTATGTTGGTGCTGGAAAGAATATAAATGACGCTGCCACTTATGATATTCAAGAAGTTAATGGAATTAAAGTTGCTACTTTAGGTATAAGTGATATAGTGCCAAAAGATTTCAGTGCTAATAGAACAGAGGCAGGTATATTATCTACTATGTATCCTGCGTATAATAGATTAGTATATGAAGCATCTCAAAAAGCTGATTTAGTTGTAGTTAATCTGCACTGGGGTGTTGAGTATGGTATTGGTGAAAGTGAAGTTCAAGAAAAAATCGGTAAAGCTCTGATTGATGCTGGAGCAGATATAATTATAGGATCGCATCCACACGTATTACAACCTATACAAACATATAAGGACGGAATTATATTCTACAGTATGGGTAACTTTGTGTTTGATCAAGGTTGGACTAGAACAAAAGATAGTATGGTATTAAACTACTATATTAACGAAAAGGGTGAAGGTACTTTTGAAGTAGTTCCAGTGAGAATAGAAAATGGATATCCGGTACCAACGACTAATAGGTTTTATCAAAAACGAATATTTGCAACTCTGACTAAAAACTTGGATAAGTCTAAGTTTGAAGTTACAGGAGACACGTTAACATTAAAAAATATTATTAAAACAGACATTACTAAAGAAGAAAATGTGGAGCAAACGCAAGAAGGTGTTTTAAAACAACAAGTGCAACCAAATGCTTTGCAGCAAACGCAAGATAATACTTTACAATAAGCTCAATAAGAACTACTATATATATACCATTTAAACATAAATATATTACGGATATTTATATTATCAATAATAAGTAAATTTAAGTTAACGGGGAAAAAATCATATTAAAAAGGAAGTTATGTATGAGTAAGAAGTATAGTAAAAATAAAAAAATGAAAACTAAAAAGAAAAGAATGAAAGTTTTAAAAGCTTTAACTGTATTTATACTAATAATATCTATAGTTGGTGTTTTATATATTAAAAAGAATGGATTAAACAATAATAGTTTATCTAAAATTAACTCAAAATATTCATATAGCATAAGTACATCTAATGAATTAGCTACACGAGTGGGAGAAGAAATTCTTTCAAAAGGTGGAAATGCAGTAGATGCTGCAGTTGCGGTTGCCTATACCCTAGGAGTAGTAGAACCGTATGGATCTGGAATTGGTGGAGGCGGAGGTATGCTTATATACAATCCATCTTCTGATGATTATAAATTCTATGATTATAAAGATATAGCACCGTTATCTCAAAGTACTAAAACAAGCGATATTGGAGTACCAGGATTTGTAGCTGGTATGGAACAAGTATGGAAAGATTATGGAAGTATGGATTTTGAAAACTTAATTCAGCCATCAATAGATTTAGCAAAAAATGGTTTCAAAGTTGATGAAGAGTTAGAGAAAGTAATAAATGTTTATTCAGCAACACTTATGAATAATAGTGCATATGTAAATAATGGACAATTGATAAAAAAAGGTGAAAAATTAGTTCAACAAGATTTAGCACAAACATTAGAACACATTAAATCAAATGGAGCTAATGGTTTTTATGAAGATGTGATAGCTACTGATATATCACAAAAATCAGTTTTAACAGTTGATGATTTAAAAAGTTATAAAGTGGATGTTATGGAACCTGTTTCTGGAGAATTTAATGGATATAATGTAGTTTCTGCACCAGCACCTTTCTCAGGGACAACGCTAATTCAAACAATGGAAATAATTGAACAAATTGGCAAAAATAAAGACTTAAAAGATGTTAATAACTATTTAGATGCTCTTAACACGGCTACTGATTTATCAACATATGAAAGAGTGAAAAAAATTGGCGACCCTAATTTGATAAATGTTGATTATAAAACAATGACTTCAGAAGATCATATAAAATCACTGATTAATATGGGAAATGTAAAATACGAAGATGATGCAGAATCTGAAAGTACAACACATTTTTCTATAGTAGATAAGGATGGTATGGTAGTTTCATCAACAAATACATTAGGTCATTTCTTTGGTTCACAAACACTAGTAAGTGGATTCTATTTAAATGGAACAATGAGTAATTTTGGTAAAACGGGTATTAATAAATATGAACCAGGTAAGAAACCTAGAACTTTCACATCTCCTACTATAGTTAAAAAGGGCGATGATTTCACATTAGCTATTGGAACTCCTGGAGGAAATAGAATAATTAAAGTTTTAGCACCTATTTTAGTTGATAAGTTATACTTTGAAAAAGACTTACAAGAATCAATAAATAAAAATAGGGTTACTTTCTATTCCAATGGAACAATCTTAGCAGAAGATAATGAAAGTAGGGAATCTATTATAGATATTAGTAATACTAAATATTCTGTAATTAAATCTGCAGATAACTTATATTTTGGAGCTGTTCAAGCTGCAGGAATAGAAAATGGAAAATATATAGGAGCTTCTGATATAAGAAGACCAGGACAAGTATCTATAAGTAATAAATAAATTTAAAAGTAAAATATCCTATATGATAGATTTTTAAAATCTATCATATAGGATATTTTAGTATATAAAAATAACCAAATAAAAAATATTCAAATATGCTAGTGGGTAATAATATATAGTAGTTAAAAAATCATATAAGGAGAAAATATATGCTAGGTTTATATATACATATTCCTTTTTGTATATCAAAGTGTAAATATTGTGATTTCAATTCATATAAATTAGATTTAGATGAAAAAAGAAAATATTTAAATGCTATAGAAAAGGAAATGAAATTTTACAAAGAAGAAATAAGAGGAAAAGAGATTGATACAATTTTTATTGGAGGGGGAACTCCAAGTATATTAAATCAAAATGAAATAAAGTTTTTATTTAATAATATAAAAAGTAATTTTAAAATAAAAAATGATGCAGAAATAACAATGGAGTGTAATCCGGGGACATTAACTTTAGACAAATTAAATACAATGAAAGAATGTGGAGTGAATAGACTAAGTATTGGGTTGCAAGCTGTACAAAACAAGCACTTAGAATATATAGGAAGGATACATACATATGAGGAATTCCAAAAAAACTATTATCAAGCTAAAGAAGTTGGTTTTGAAAACATAAATATTGATCTTATGTATGCTCTTCCAAATCAAAGTAAAAAGGATTGGATGGAATCTTTAGAAAAAGTTGTAAAGTTAAATCCTACGCATATTTCTGCATATTCTTTAATACTAGAAGAAAATACAGAATTATTTAATATGTATGAGAAAAATGAATTCAAATTATTGGATGAAGACACAGATATTGAAATGTATGAATATACAATAAAATATTTAAAGTCACATGGATATAATCAATATGAAATATCAAATTATGCAAAAGAAGGTTTTGAATGTAAACACAATATTTTATATTGGAAATGTAAAAATTATGTTGGACTAGGTGCATCAGCATCAGGGTTTTTAAATGAAATAAGATACAATAATTTTTGTGAATTAGATAAATATGAAGGAATAATACATAGTGGCAAAAAACCTATAGAATGGAAAGAAAAACTGAGTATTAAAGATAAAATAGAGGAAAGTATATTCTTAGGTTTAAGAATGAATGAAGGTATAGAATTTAAACATTTTCATGAAAAATACAATGTTAATTTTAGAGAAGTATATAAAAATGAAATTAATAAATTGGGAAAAATGAAATTGATTGAGATTAGTGATAAAGGAATGAAATTAACTCAAAAAGGTAGAGAAATCTCTAACAGTATTTTTGTGGAATTTATAAAATAAGAAAACAAATTATTTAAAACCTATTGACAATAAAAATTTAACGTGGTATATAATATATATAATCTTTTTAGCACTCAAAATTAGTGAGTGCTAACAGCGAAGGAGGTATTTAAAAATGGAATTAAATGAAAGAAAAATGAATATCCTCAAAGCAATAGTTAAAGATTATATAGAAACAGCTGAAGCTGTAGGGTCTAGAACAATATCAAAAAAATATAACCTTGGTGTTAGTGCAGCAACTATTAGAAATGAAATGGCCGACTTAGAAGAATTAGGATACTTAATCCAGCCTTATACATCTGCAGGAAGAGTTCCTACGGAAAAGGGATACAAGCTATATGTAAATTCTCTTATGAACACTATAGAAATTAGTGACTATGATAAAGAGATAATTGAAAAATGTGTAGAAGGTAATATGAATCATATTCAAGACTTAATACATGAAACATCAAAAATGTTATCACAACTTACTAATTATACTACAGTTGCGATGACAAAACATTTAGCTACATTAAGTCAAATTAAACATATTCAATTGGTCAGTATGCATGAAAGTGAAATTTTATTAATAGTAGTTACAGAAAAAGGCGATATAAAAAAATCGAGCTTAAGTGCTAAAATTGATTTAGATCAAGCTAAGTTGAATTTAATTTCTGATAATTTAACTAGAAAGCTTTCTGGCAAAACTATAACAGAAATAGATGATAGATTAATAGCATATATAAAATATGAAATTGGAGAATATTCATCTATAATAGACCAATTACTTAATATGTTAAATACAAACCCTACTGAGGAAGAGCTTTCAATGACTTTAAATGGAGCTACTAATATTTTTAATTATCCAGAATTTAATGATGTATTAAAGGCCAGGTCCTTTTTAGATATGTTAGGAACGAAAGAAACAATTGCAAAGATAGTTAAATCAAAGGGTATATTAAAAGATAATGCTACAATTATTATTGGTAGCGATAATGATTGTGAACAAGCTCAAGAATGTAGTGTTGTAACAGCTACCTATAAAGTAGATAAGGATTTGATTGGGCGTATAAGTTTCATAGGACCAACAAGAATGGATTATTCTAGAATATATTCTATAATAAATTATATGAATATATTATTAAATAATAAATCAAATAAATTTTAAGCTGAGGGGTGTAAATCTTGGAAAATAACATGAATCAGGATGAAAAAACACAAGAAAATTGCACTTCTAATGAAGAGGAAGTAACGAAAACATCTGAAGAAAATGCAGAAACAGAAACTACGTGTGAAGAGAATGTAACAGATATAAACTCTAAGTTAGAAGAAAAAAAAATAAATGACAAAATAGAAGAACTTGAAAAACAGGTAGAAGAAAAAGAGGACAAATATAAAAGACTTCAAGCTGAGTATTCTAATTATATGAGAAGAACTCAAGAAGAAAAGCAAACTATAGGTATATTTGCCAATGAAAAAATAATTACAGAATTAATACCTGTTATTGATAGCATGGAAAGAGCTATGGATGCTTGTGCAGATAAGGAAGATGATATGTACAAAGGTATTGAACTTGTACATAAACAGTTAATTGATTGTTTGCAAAAATTTGAGGTTGAAGAAATCAATGCATTAAATGAAAATTTCGACCCCAATTTACATTTAGCTGTAATGCAAGAAAGTGTAGAAGGAGTAGAACCAAACAAAGTTGTAATGGTGCTACAAAAAGGTTATAAGCTAAATGGGAAAGTAATAAGACCTACAATGGTTAAAGTTTCTTGTTAATTAAAATAACAAATTATTAAAATTTAAATAGATGAAGAATTAAGGAGGAAATGAATTATGTCAAAAGTAATAGGAATAGATTTAGGAACAACAAACTCATGTGTTGCTGTTTTAGAAAATGGAGAACCACAAATAATAGCAAATAACGAAGGTATGAGAACTACTCCATCTGTAGTTGCTTTCACAAAAGGTGGAGAAAGAATAGTAGGAGAACCTGCAAAAAGACAAGCAGTAACAAATGCTGACAACACAGTAATCTCTATAAAAACTCATATGGGTACAGATTACAAAGTTGATATAGAAGGCAAATCATACACACCACAAGAAATATCAGCTATAATACTTCAAAAATTAAAAGCTGATGCTGAAAGTTACTTAGGTCAGCCAGTAAAAGAAGCTGTTATAACAGTTCCAGCTTACTTCACAGATGCTCAAAGACAAGCAACTAAAGATGCTGGTAGAATAGCAGGATTAGAAGTTAAGAGAATAATAAATGAACCAACTGCTGCGGCTCTTGCTTACGGTATGGATAAATTAGATCAAGATAAGAAAATATTAGTATTTGACTTAGGTGGAGGAACTTTCGACGTATCTATACTTGAAATAGGTGACGGTACTTTCGAAGTTTTAGCTACTGCTGGTAACAACAGATTAGGTGGAGATGACTTCGATAAAGTTATAATAGATTATTTAGCTGAAGAATTCAAAAAAGCTGAAGGTGTCGACTTAAGACAAGATAACATGGCTCTTCAAAGATTAAAAGAAGCTGCTGAAAAAGCTAAAAAAGAATTATCTTCAACAATGTCTTCAAACATAAACTTACCATTCATAACAGCTACTGCAAGTGGACCAAAACATATGAATTTAGATTTATCTAGATCTAAATTTGATGAATTAACTCATGGTTTAGTAGAAAAAACTATGGAACCAACTAAGAGAGCTTTATCTGATGCTGGACTTTCTGTATCAGAAATAGATGATGTATTATTAGTAGGTGGATCTACAAGAATACCAGCTGTTCAAGATGCTGTTAAGAAATTTATAGGGAAAGAACCTCACAAAGGCATAAACCCAGACGAATGTGTTGCTGCTGGTGCTGCTATACAAGCTGGTGTATTAACTGGTGAAGTTAATGACTTATTATTATTAGACGTAACTCCATTATCTCTAGGAATAGAAACTATGGGTAACGTAATGACAAAAATAATAGAAAGAAATACTACTATACCAACTAAGAAATCACAAGTATTCTCAACTGCGGCAGATAACCAAACTGCTGTTGATATACATGTTCTTCAAGGTGAAAGAAGTATGTCTTACGACAATACTACTTTAGGTAGATTCCAATTATCTGAAATACCACCAGCACCAAGAGGAATACCTCAAATAGAAGTTACTTTCGATATAGATGCTAACGGTATAGTTCACGTTACTGCTAAAGATTTAGGAACTGGAAAAGAACAAAAAGTTACTATAACTTCAGGAACTAACTTATCAGAAGACGAAATAGAAAGAAAAGTCAAAGAAGCAGAAATGAATGCTGAAGCTGATAAAGCTAAAAAAGATAAAATAGAAGCTGTTAACCAAGCTGATTCAACTATATATCAAACAGAAAAAACTTTAAATGAACTTGGTGATAAAGTAAGTGCTGATGATAAATCTGCAATAGAAGCTGCTCTTGCTTCATTAAAAGAAGTGAAAGATAAAGAAGCTTCTACAGCTGAAGAAATAAAAGCAGCCATAGATGAAGTAATGAATAAATTCCACAAAGTTTCTGAGCAAATGTATCAACAAGCTCAAGCTGAACAAGCAGCTCAAGGTGGAGAACAAACACAAGAAAATCAATCAAATGATGATGTAGTAGATGCAGATTTTAAAGAAGTATAAGATTTAATTGCAAAAACATACAGATTGTGTATAATAAATTAAGGATATTAATCTGTTTAAAACAATTAATGATAGCTTGTAGTTTAATATTCTACAAGCTATTGTTTTGTAATATAAAGGTGGTGACAAAACTTGAGTACTAAAAGAGACTATTATGATGTCTTAGGCGTGGGCAAAAGTTCGGATGCAGCGGAGATAAAGAAGGCTTACAGAAAATTAGCAATGAAATATCACCCAGATAAAAACCCAGATAACAAAGAAGCGGAAGAAAAATTTAAAGAAATAAATGAAGCTTATGAAGTATTATCAGATGAAACTAAGAGAAAAAATTATGATCAATTTGGTCATGAAGGTGTAAATGGCCAAGGATTTGGTGGCGCTGGAGGTTTCGGAGGCCAAGGATTTGGTGGATTTGATGATATATTTGGAGACATATTTGGCGATATGTTTGGTGGAGGCTTTGGTGGTGGAAGACCAAGAAGAAGAGGTCCTGAACGTGGAGCGGATATAAGACAAAGAATAAATATATCTTTCGAAGAAGCTGCTTTTGGTAAGAAAGTTCAAGTTAAAATTAATAGAAGTGAAGAATGTGAAGAATGCCATGGAAGTGGTGCCAAACCAGGAACTTCAAAGAAAACTTGTCCTACTTGTAATGGGAGTGGGCAAGTACAGTCAGTTCAAAGAACTCCTTTTGGTAATATAGCAAGCACAAGAACATGTTCTACATGTAACGGTGAAGGAGAAGTTATAGATTCTCCATGTAATAAATGCCATGGAAAAGGAAGTATAAGAAAAACTAAGACTATAGAAGTTGATGTACCAGCAGGTATAGATGAAGGTCAAATGATTAAACTTTCTGGTCAAGGTGAGCTTGGGACTAGAGGTGGCCCAAGAGGTGACTTATATATCGAAATAAGTGTAAATGCTCATCAACTATTTACAAGAGAAGGTTATGATGTTTATTTAGAAATGCCTATAACATTTGCACAAGCTACTCTTGGAGATGATATACAAGTACCAACATTAGATGGAAAAGTACAATATCAAGTTCCAGAAGGAACTCAAACAGGAACAGTATTTAGATTAAAAGGTAAAGGTATACCAAAATTAAGAACTACTGTTAGAGGGGATCAATATGTTAAAGTAACTGTTGAGATACCTAAAAAGCTAAATGATAAACAAAAAGAACTAGTAAGACAATTTGCTAAAGAGTGTGGCGAAGAGGTGCATGAAAGGCAAAAAAGCTTAGGAGATAAAATTGATAGTTGGCTTAAAGGTTTTAAGAAAAAATAATTAAAATAGTAAAAGTAAAAATTTTCATTGATTTTATTGTTAATGTTGATTTTTACTTTTTTTATTTATTATGATAATGCATTATTCATAGATATTAGAAAGCATACAAAAATAAAAAAAGATTGACAAATAGAAATTTAATACATACAATTTATAAAAAATGATATTTTAATAAACCGTTGAAGCGGAGATAAAAATAATCGTGCACTTTACAGAGAATTCGGGTAGCTGAGAGCCGGATAGAACGCAGTTTATTAAATGGACCGCTGAGGGTACAGTCAAAGATAGCATTGCTATTGAGTATTCTGTAACGTATTGGCATACGTTAGTTGCCGGGAATATGTTAGTATTCTGCTAAGAGGTGATTTTTATGCACTATTGTGCTATATTTATATCGCGAAACAAGGTGGTACCACGGGTATGTATATAAACTCGTCCTTGACAAAGTTTTTGTCGAGGGCGAGTTTTTTGATGTTCAAGACCTATAATACCTTGTCATATGCAGATGACTAGCAAAGATAACTTATTTAGCATATTATGCTGAGCAAAAAATAAGGGGGGATTGTAATGTATATGCCTGACATGGAGGAAGCTAAAAAAATTGCTAGGGAGAATGATTATAAGAGAATACCTATTAGCTATGAAAAGGATCTTAAAGATAAGAATCCTATTGATGTATTGAAGATATTAAAAAATGTAAGTAAATATTGTTATATGTTTGAGAGTAATAAAAATGATAGAAAAAGTGGTAGGTTTACTTTTTTAGGATTTGATCCCATGCTAAGGCTAGTTTGCAATAATAATGAGATTAATGTGATTTCAGGCACAGATATAGCAATTAAAATAGAAAAGCCAGGCGAATATATTCAAAAGCTAATTGATGAGAACAGAAGTATTAAGTTTGATTATTTACCACCATTCACAGGTGGGTTAATGGGGTATTTTTCCTATGACTATATTAAATATATTGAGCCAACTTTAAAGCTATATAACAAGGATGAAGAGAATTTTAAAGATATTGACTTGATGTTATTTGATAAGGTAATTGTCTTTGATCATTTGTTTAATAAGATTATACTAATCGCCAATGCTAAAACTAATGAAATTGAAACTGAGTACAATAATGCAATTATGGAGCTAGAAAAAATATCAAGTCTAATTGATAATGGTAAACAACAGGTAATAGAAAAAGCTACTTTAAAATCAGAAATAAAACCACTATTTGAGAAAGAGGAATATTGCAGTATGGTAAATAAAGCCAAGGAGTATATACGAGAAGGAGATATATTTCAAGTGGTGCTGTCAAATAGATTTGAAGCAAAATTTCAAGGTAGTTTGCTAGATGTGTATATCAAATTAAGAACAACAAATCCATCACCATACATGTTTTATATTTATAGTAACGATCTAGAAATTATAGGAGCATCACCGGAGACACTTGTAAGATTGCAAGATAAAGTATTGCATACCTATCCACTGGCTGGAACGAGAACAAGAGGGAGAAGTATGGATGAGGATAGAGTGTTAGAGTTAGATTTATTAAGGGATGCAAAGGAATTGGCTGAACACAATATGCTTGTGGATTTGGCTAGAAATGATTTGGGCAAAATAAGTGAATTTGGAAGTGTAGTAGTTGATCAATATATGAACATTGAAAAATTTTCTCATGTAATGCATATTGGTTCAACTGTGACTTCGAAAATTAAAGCAGATAAAGTTGCTATTGATATAATAGATGCAATATTGCCGGCTGGGACACTATCTGGAGCACCTAAGATAAGAGCATGCGAAATAATAAATGAATTGGAAAATAATAAGCGAGGTATATATGGAGGTGCTATTGGATACTTAGACTTCAATGGGAATTTAGATACTTGTATAGCCATACGTCTAGCTTTTAAAAAGAATGACAAAGTATTTATCCACTCAGGTGCAGGAATTGTAGCTGATAGCCAACCAGAGAAAGAATATGAAGAATGTATTAATAAGTCTAAAGTAGTAATAAACTCGATTCAAAATATATAGAGAGGTGAAAACATGATTTTATTGATAGATAATTACGATAGTTTTTCTTATAATTTGTATCAGTTAATAGGAAGTGTGATACAAGATAGTAAATCAGTGAAACAAGAGATAAAGGTAATTAGAAATGATGAATTAACTATAAATGAAATAGAAAAATTAAATCTAGATGCTATAGTAATCTCACCAGGTCCAGGGAAACCATCAGAAGCAGGGATATGTATAGACTTGGTTAGACACTTTTATAATAAAAAGCCTATGCTAGGAATATGCTTGGGTCACCAAGTAATATTTGAGGCTTTTGAAGGGGTGGTATCTTATGCCGATAAATTAATGCATGGAAAACAATCAATAATTACTTTAAATAATAAAACAATCTTATTTAATGGATTAGATGAGAAAATCAGTGTAGGAAGATATCATTCATTAGTAGGGCTACCATCCAAACTACCAAGAGAATTAGTCATAACAGCATATACAGATGATGGAGAAATAATGGCAATAGAGCATAAAAATTATCCCGTATATGGTCTTCAATTTCACCCAGAATCAATTTTAACACCAAAAGGTAGAAAAATAATAGAAAACTTTATAGAGGTGATTAATTATGATTAAGGAAGCTATTTGCAAATTGTTAAATAAAGAGAATCTTTCTAGAGAAATGACAGAAATAGTTATGGATGAAATTATGAGTGGTAATGCTACACCAGTACAGGTAAGTTCTTTTCTTACAGCAATGAGTTTAAAAGGAGAAACTATAGATGAAATCACAGCATCAGCATCTATAATGAGAAAACATTGTACAAAATTAGTTTATAAAGAAGATTTGATGGAGATTGTGGGTACTGGAGGAGATAAATCAAACTCATTTAATATATCAACAATCTCATCCATAGTAGTATCTGCAGCAGGTGTGCCTGTAGCTAAGCACGGAAATAGAGCCGCTACTAGTAAATGTGGAGCTGCAGATGTATTAGAAGCACTTGGAGTTAATATAAACATTCCTGTAGAACAAAGTGTAGAAATTTTAGAAAACATAAAAATATGTTTTCTGTTTGCTCAAAATTATCATAATGCTATGAAGTTTGTGGCTCCTATAAGAAAAGAATTGGAAATTAGAACAGTATTTAATATATTAGGACCTTTATCAAATCCGGCCAGCGCTAATATGCAACTTATGGGAGTGTATGAGGAAAGTTTGGTAGAGCCTTTGGCCAATGTTTTAAGCAATTTAGGTGTGAAAAAGGCTATGGTAGTATTCGGACTAGATGGATTAGATGAAATTTCTTTGAGTTCGCCAACAAAGGTGTGTGAAGTAAATAATGGGAAATTAAGTTCCTATACAATTACTCCAGAGGAAATGGGTATGACTAGATGCAAGAAAAAAGACCTAGTAGGTGGTACACCGAAAGAAAATGCTAAGATAGCTATGCAGATATTGAATGGAGAAAAGGGACCTAAAAGAGATGCCATAGTTTTAAATTCAGCAGCAGCCTTATATGTTGCAGGAAAGGTAGAAAATTTACGAGAAGGTATATTATTAGCAGAGAAGATTATAGATACTAAAAAAGCAAAAAATCAGCTAGAGGCTTTTATTATGCTATCTAATAGTTTAGGTGAACAATATGATATTAGATAAGATCGTTGCAGATACAAGAAAAAGAGTAGAGATAAAAAAGACAATTAAGTCAATTGAAAAAATCAAAAAACAAGTTGAAAATTGTAAAGTAACCTATGATTTTCCTTTTGAGAAAGCTTTAAAAAGCAGAGGAATGTCATTTATATGTGAAGTAAAAAAAGCATCTCCATCTAAGGGAATAATAGTTGAAAGATTTGATTATTTAAACATCGCAAAAGAGTACGGTGAAATAGGAGCCAATGCAATATCAGTATTAACAGAACCCAAGTACTTTTTAGGATGTGATAAGTATTTAGAAGAAATAGTTAAGAGTGTTAGTATACCCGTTCTGAGAAAAGATTTTATAGTAGATACCTATCAAATTTATGAATCAAAAATACTAGGGGCGTCAGCTATACTACTAATTTGCTCTTTAATGGATGATGAAAGTCTTAGAGAAAATATTAAGATAGCAGAAGAATTAGGTATATCGGTTTTAGTAGAATCGCATACAGAGAAAGAGATTGAAATGGCATTGTCAGCAGGTGCAAAGATTATAGGAGTAAACAATAGAAATCTAAAAAACTTTCAAGTGGATATTAACAATAGTATAAAATTAAGAGATTTAGTTCCAAAGGAAAAAATATTTGTAGCTGAAAGTGGAATAAAAACACCTGAAGATATTAAGTTACTATATAAAAATAATGTGGATGCAGTGTTAATAGGAGAAACTTTTATGAGAAGTAACAATAAGAAGGAGGATTTATTATCACTAAGAGGTGGATGTGATGACTAAAATTAAAATTTGCGGATTATTTAGAATGAAGCATATAGAATATGTAAATGAAGCAAAGCCTGATTATATAGGATTTGTATTTGCAAAAAGTAAGCGTCAAGTAACATCACAACAAGCTATGAAATATAGAAAATATTTAAATAAAGAGATAAAGGTAGTCGGTGTATTTGTAAATGAAGAGATAGAGCATATAGTAAATCTTTTAGAAAATAAGGTGATTGATACAGTTCAACTGCATGGTGGAGAAAGTGAAGAATATATTAATAAATTAAGATCTAAAATATTTTGTCCAATAATAAAAGCTGTTCAAGTTAAATCAACAGAAGATGTTATAAAATCTCAATACACAGTAGCTGATTACTTGTTATTAGACCAAGGAAAAGGAGGAACAGGAAAAAGTTTTGATTGGAGTTTAGTTCCAAAGCTAGAAAAGAAATTTTTTTTAGCAGGGGGGATTAATGAAACTAATTTAAAAAAAGCAATGCTAGAGGTAAATCCTTATGCAGTAGATATTAGCAGTGGAGTAGAAAGTAATGGGGAGAAAGATAAAGAAAAAATTTTAAAGATAGTAAGGGAGATAAGAAATGTCTAAAGGAAGATTTGGAATTCACGGAGGTCAATATATACCAGAAATATTAATGAATGAAATTATTCAATTGGAAAAGAGTTATGAATATTATTCAAAAGATCCAGAGTTCTTGGAAGAATTATCAGAATTATTAAATAAGTATGCAGGACGACCATCAATGTTATATTTTGCTAAAAATATGACGGAAGACCTAGGAGGAGCTAAGATCTATTTAAAAAGAGAAGATTTAAATCATACTGGTTCTCATAAAATTAATAACGTATTAGGTCAGGCACTTTTAGCTAAAAAAATGGGTAAAACTAGAGTAATAGCTGAGACTGGAGCTGGCCAACATGGTGTAGCTACAGCAACAGCTGCAGCGCTCTTAAATATGGAATGTGAAATATTTATGGGGAAGGAAGATACAGAAAGACAGTCATTGAATGTATATAGAATGAAGTTGCTAGGAGCAAAAGTAAATCCAGTAACAAGCGGAACAATGACATTAAAGGATGCAGTAAATGAGACCATGAGGGAATGGGCAAGTCGTGTAAGTGATACACACTATGTGTTAGGTTCTGTAATGGGACCTCATCCATTTCCAACTATAGTAAGAGACTTTCAAAGTATAATAAGTAAAGAGGCAAGGGAACAAATTTTACAAAAAGAAAATAAGCTTCCATCGGCTGTTGTAGCTTGTGTTGGTGGTGGAAGTAATTCAATGGGAATGTTTTATAATTTTATAAATGATGAAGATGTAAAATTAGTTGGATGTGAGGCGGCTGGACTTGGAATAAATACTGATAAGCATGCAGCTACTATTTCAAAAGGTTCATTAGGAGTATTTCATGGTATGAAATCATACTTTTGTCAAGATGAAGATGGGCAGATTGCGCCTGTATACTCAATTTCAGCAGGATTAGATTATCCTGGAATTGGACCTGAACATGCACATTTACATGATATAAAAAGGGCAGTATATTTACCAATAACAGACGAAGAAGCTGTAGAAGCTTTTCAATATCTAGCAAAAGTAGAAGGAATAATATGTGCAATTGAGAGTGCACATGCTATAGCTTATGTAAAGAAAATAGCACCTAAAATGAGTAAGGATGAGATTGTGATTGTTTGTCTTTCTGGTCGTGGAGATAAAGACGTAGCACAAATTGCCAGATATAAGGGGGAAGATATATATGAGTAAAATAAAAAAGGCATTTAGTAATGAGAAAGCGTTTATTGGATTTATAACAGCAGGAGACCCTAGTTTAGATAAAACAAAGGAATATATAAGAGAGATGATAAGAGGAGGGGCTGATTTAATTGAAATAGGAATACCTTTCTCAGATCCTATAGCAGAAGGAATAGTTATACAAGGTGCTAATATTAGAGCTTTATCAGTAGGAACAACAATAGAAAAAATATTTAAAATGGTAGAAGAAATAAGAGAAGAAACTTCTGTACCTTTTGTATTTTTAACTTATTTAAATCCAGTTCATAATTATGGATATTATAAATTTTTCAATAGATGTAACGAAATAGGAGTAGATGGAATTATAATACCTGACTTACCTTTTGAGGAGCGAGATGAAGTCAACCACATAGCTTTAAAAAATAATGTGGATATAATTTCTCTAATTTCACCAACTTCTAAAGAACGTATAAATGCTATTGCAAAAGAATCTAGAGGATTTGTATATATAGTATCTTCTATGGGTGTAACGGGTGTGAGAAATAATATAAAAACAGATATATCTACTATTGTAGATATGGTAAAAGAAGTTACATCTATACCTTGTGCCGTTGGATTTGGAATAAATACTCCAAAACAATGTAGAGAAATTTCTAAATATGCAGATGGTGTAATAGTTGGAAGTGCAATAGTCAAAATTATTGAAAATTATGGAGTAAATGCAGGTGAACATGTGTATAAATATGTGAAAGAAATGAAAGAGGCTTTAGTTTAGAATAAAAAATATATAAATGCTGAAAGATTCTAATATTATTTATTGGAATCTTTTTGTTGTATTTAATACTTTCCGTTAAATTACTTTCTACTTAGGCATTATGTGCTGTATTTTATGTATACTTTATGGAAAAATAGATTAAAGAATTATATATAAGATAATAATAATTATGATATAATAAAGTTTATGAAAAAATGAGATAAAATTTTGAAAGAAGGTTTACATATGAATTGGATTGAAGTAACTATAAAAACAACTACAGAAGCAGTAGAGGCCATAACTAACATATTAGAAAATGAAAGAACAGGTGGCGTAATAATAGAAGATCCTAAGGACTTCATATTCCAAAAGAAAAATGAATATGATTGGGATTATGTAGAAGAAGAAGTATTCAAAAAAAGCGGACAAGATGGAGTACTTATAAAAACATATATTTCAGAAGAAAGAAATGTGATGGAAGTTATTGAAAACATAAAACAAAAGGTTTTAGGTTTAAAAGATTACGGTATAGATATAGGTGAAGGAAGTGTATCTTTAGGTCAAGTAAAAGAAGAAGATTGGGCTAATGAATGGAAAAAATATTATAAACCTACTAAAGTTGGTCAAATGATAGTAGTAAAACCTACTTGGGAGGACTATGAAAACCAAGAAGGTGATTTAGTAATAGAATTAGATCCAGGTATGGCATTTGGAACAGGAACTCATGAAACAACTTCTATGTGTATAAGAGAATTAGAAAAATACGTAGATGGAACTAAAAGAGTATTTGATATAGGATGTGGTAGTGGAATACTTGCCATAGCAGCTGCTAAACTTGGAGCGAAAGAAGTTGTTGCAGGAGATTTAGATGAAGTAGCAGTGAAAGTTTCTAAAGAAAACTGTGAACTAAATAATGTATCAGACAAAGTTATTGTAAAACATGGTAGCTTATTTGAAGTTGTAGAAGGAAATGCAGATGTAATTGTTGCTAATATAATAGCAGATATAATAAAAATATTAGCTAATGATGTAAGCAAATTCTTAAGTAAAGATGGAGTGTTTATATCATCAGGAATAATTCATGCTAAAATAAATGAAGTTGTAGAAGCTTTAGAAAAAAATGGATTTGAAATAGTTGAGATAGTAAAACTTGGCGAATGGTCAGCTATAGTATCAAAACTTAAGTAGGTGAAATTATGGATAGATTTTTCACGCCTAAAAATAACATTAATTTAGAACAAAATACTTGTATTATTGAAGGTGAAGATGTTAAGCATATTTCCAGAGTACTTAGATGTAAAGAAAGTGACAAATTAGAAGTATGTGATATGGACAATAACGAGTATATTTGTGAAATAAAAGAAATAAATAAAGACAGTATATTATTAGACATAATTGAAAAAGCAAATATAAAACGCGAATCTGATTTAAAAGTTAAGTTATATCAAGGTATGCCTAAAGGAACTAAAATGGAGTTAATACTTCAAAAGCTAACAGAAATAGGTGTAGATGAAATAGTTTTAGTACAAACAAAAAGAAGTGTAACTAAAATTGACAATAAAAAAGAAGATAAAAAGATTGAAAGATGGGAAAGAATCATTTACGAAGCAGCTAAGCAAAGTAAAAGAGGTAAAATACCAAAACTTACAGGAGTTTTAACTTTTAAAGAAGCTCTAGAAGATATGAAAAATAATGATTTAAATCTTTGTCCTTATGAAAATGAAAGAACAATTTCTATAAAAGAAGGTTTAAAGGACTCTAGTGCAAATACAATTGGAATTTTTGTTGGACCAGAAGGTGGATTTGAAGAAGAAGAAATTGAAAAAATTCAAAATATAGATGGAAAAGTAGTTTCTCTAGGACCTAGAATACTTAGAACAGAAACAGCATCTGTAGTTGCTTCATCCATAGTTTTATATGAGCTAAGTGACTTAGGAGGAAATATATAATGAAAAAAGTAGCTTTTTACACTTTAGGTTGTAAAGTAAATCAATATGAAACGGAAGCTATGCTTGAAATGTTCAAAGAAGACGGATATGAGCAAGTTGGTAGCGAAGATTATGCAGATGTTTATGTTATAAACACATGTACGGTAACACACATGAGTGATAGAAAATCACGTCAATATATAAGAAGAATGAAAAAGAAAAATCCAAATGCTATAATAGCTGTTGTTGGATGTTATTCTCAAGTTTCACCAGAAGAAATACTTGAAATAGAAGAAGTAAATCTTGTAATGGGAACTAATGAGAGAAGAACTATAGTTGATGAAATAAAAAAACTAGAAGTTGTAGAAGGAGATAAAAAAGCTTCTACAGTTGATGATATAATGAAGGTTAGAGCTTTCGAAGAAATAGAAATAAGCCAATCAAACGGTAGAACTAGAGCATTTATGAAAATACAAGATGGATGTGATAGATTCTGTACCTACTGTATAATACCTTACGCAAGAGGTGGAAAAGTAAGAAGTAGAGATATAGAAAGTATAGTAAATGAAGCTAAAACTTTAGCTGAAAATGGGTATGAAGAAGTGGTACTTACAGGTATACATGTAGCTTCTTATGGAAAAGATTTAAAAGAAGAACAAGTAGGCCTTTTAGATGTAATTAAGAAGATAAATGAAATAGATGAAATAAAAAGAATAAGAACAAGTTCTGTTGAACCTATATTATTCACAGACGAATTTGTAAATGAAGTATCAAAAATGGAAAAAGTAATGCCTCATTATCATTTATCACTACAAAGTGGATGTAACGAGACGCTAGAAAGAATGAACAGAAGATATACAACTGAGGAATATAAAGAAATAGTTGATAAATTGAGAAGAGAAATTCCAAATGTAACAATAACTACTGATGTAATTGTTGGATTCCCTGGTGAAACACAAGAAGAGTTTGAACAAACTTACGATTTCTTAAAAGATATTGAATTATCACAAATGCATATATTTAAATATTCACCAAGAAAAGGAACTAAGGCTTCAGATATGAAAGATCAAGTTTCTCCACAAATTAAGCATGAAAGAAGTGAAAAACTTCTACAGCTAAATAAAGAAAACTTTGAAAAATTTGCATCAAGAATGATAGGCAAGGAATTTGAAGTATTATTTGAACAAGAAACTGAAGAAAATAAATATGAAGGATTAACCCCTAACTATTTAAAAACTTTTGTGAATTGTAATGAAGATATTTGTGGAAAAATACTGAAAGTTAAAATTACGGAAGTAAAAGATGAATACGTAGAAGGAATTTTAGTATAACATGTAGAATTTTAGGGTTATAATCAATAGTGAGGAGGTGGAAAAATGGATTGTTTATTTTGTAAAATAATAGGTGGAGATATACCTTGTGACAAAGTATATGAAGATAATAAAGTTTTAGCTTTTAATGACATAAATCCTGTGGCACCATATCATATATTAGTTGTTCCGAAAAAACATTATGATAGTATAATAGATATTTCAGATAAAGAAATTGAAATTGTTGCACACATTCACTCTGTAATAAATAAAATAGCTATAGATAAAGGTTTTAGTGATGCTGGATTTAGAATAATTAATAACTGTGGAAGTGACGGAGGACAAGAAGTAAATCACCTTCACTATCATATATTGGCGGGTAAAAAATTACCTAATTACGAAGCTGATAAGAAATAGTATTTTTAGTAAATAAATTAAAATTATAGATAATTAAATACTTGATAAAAATTTAATTTTAGTTTATAATAAACAAAGTGTGAGGTTGTAATGCAGTGATGCAGATATAATCAGATTACAGTCCCAGCATAATTCGCGCAATCGGAGGGAGGGAAAAAGAATGTCAGAAGTAAGAGTAAGAGAAAATGAATCATTGGACAGTGCTTTAAGAAGATTTAAACGTCAATGTGCAATGTCTGGCATAATGTCAGAAGTTAGAAAAAGAGAGCACTATGATAAGCCAAGTGTTAAACGTAAGAAAAAAGCTGAAGCAGCTAGAAGAAAAAACGCTAAGAAATAGTAAATAGAAATAAAGAGGTGAGGGGAATGTCCCTTAAACAAAAGTTACAAGAAGATCTAAAATCTTCTATGAAAAACAAAGATGCTATTAAGAAATCTGTTATAACTCTTATTAGAGCTTCTATTAAACAATATGAAGTTGATAATAGAGTTGAATTAATAGATGATGAAATAGTAGATCTTATTGCAAAGCAATTAAAGCAGACTAGAGATTCTCGTGAAGAGTTTGTAAAGGCTGGGAGAGAAGATTTAGTAAGCAAGGCAGAAGCAGAAATAGAAGTTTTAAAAGAGTACCTACCTCAACAATTAAGCGAAGAAGAATTAAATAAAATTGTAATTTCTACTATATCTGAAGTAGGAGCTACTTCTATGAAAGATATGAAAAAAATTATGACATCAATAATGCCTAAAGTAAAAGGTAGAGCTGATGGAAAACTAATAAATGAGTTAGTAAAGAAAAATTTACAATAGATAAAAACCTAGAGATTATTCTCTAGGTTTTTTTGTGCTGTAATAAATAAATAATCATAATCACTTCTTGTTATTCATATTTATTTAATAGAAATACATAAGAATAATAAGTGAAAGTGAGGGAAGAAGTTGATTATATCAGTAAAAGAAGTTAAAAAATATATCTGTTGCGTGTTAATTCCATTGCTCGTTGGATACTTGAGTAGTCTTTTGGCCCAAGCTATAAGCGGAGTAGATACAATAACATATTATCGTGAACTTATCAAACCGGGATTTGCACCTCCAGGTATAGTATTTCCTGTTGTTTGGACTATATTATATGTATTAATGGGAACATCATCTTACATAATATTATCACAAAAGAAAAATGAATCAAAAATAAAAGACGCCATGTTTTACTATTGGATTCAATTAGGATTAAATTTCTTATGGTCTATTTTGTTTTTTGGATTTCAACTTAGATTAACAGCTTTAGTAGATTTAATACTACTTTTTGCTTTTGTATTAATAATGATTTATAAGTTTTATAAGATTAAACCAATTGCATCTTGTTTGAACATACCATATATTTTGTGGTTGATTTATGCTATAGTTCTTAATTATTTTATATGGTTTATAAATAAGTAGAGAAATGAAATAAAAAATACTGAGAATATTCTCAGTTTTTTTTATATTAAGATATAAAAATTATGAAATTTTAATGAGGTACATTAATAGAATATACAAGGAGGAGGGGATTTTCATGATGGACATATCACCAGATTTAAAAGTAACACAACCAACAGTTACTTTAGTAAGCAATACATTTATTAAGATAGAAAACTATTTATCAATTATAACTTATGACACTGATTTAATTAAGATAAAGACTAAGGTTAAAACAATAAAAATAACTGGGGATAAGCTTTTATTAAAGTATATAGAAACAGAAGAAATTGGAATAAAAGGGATTATATACTCCCTAGAGTATGTTGATTAGGAGGAGATAGTAGTGATAAATTTCATAAGAGGATATTATACGATTGTTGTAGAGGGACTAGAGACTGAAAGCTTTTTAAATTACCTTATAAGAAATAAAATATATGTTTACAATGTAAATAGGATAGAAAAAACTAAAATTCAATTTAATATTGATAGAGAGAATTTTAAAAGGTTAAAAAAAATTCATAGAAGCAACAAGTTTAATATTAAGGTTAAAAAACAGACAGGCATTCCTTTTATTGCTAAAAGAATATATACTTATAGAGGAATGGTTATCTGTGCAATAATTTCCTTGGTCATATTAATGTCAACATCACAGTTTGTTACAGATGTGTATATTACGGCGCCAGAGGGAATAGACAAATCAGCTCTAAAAAAGGAACTTTACATACAAGGAGTTAAACCAGGAGTATATAAAAAAAGCATAGATAGAAAAATTATAAGAGACAATATAATGAGTAAATTTAATCAAATTGCATATGTATCAATAAATGTTAAAGGAACTAATATTTTTGTAAACATAACAAAAAAAGATGAAAGCCAAAATTCGGAAGAAAACTCTAATTATTGTAATATTATAGCAACAAAAGATGGTATAATAGAAAAAGTAGTACCTAGAAGTGGTGAAGCACTTGTTGAAGAAGGTGACATAGTAAAAAAAGGAGATGTTCTAGTCAATGGAGCTAATACGGCAGCATTACCAGAAGTTTGGGCAACAACTTTTTATGAAGCAAAAAAATCTTCAAATTACATAGATATTAAAAATCAAAGAACCGAAAATAAGAAAAAAGTTTATACCATAAGTTTCTATGATAAAAAATATAAAATATTGAGAAATATAAAATATAAGGACTATGAAATTGAAAATAAAACACATGAACTTAAAATAGGAGATTACAAATTTCCTGTGAAAATAATAGTAAGCACTTTTTATGAAGTTAAAAAAGTTGAAAGTAAAATAGATGTTGAAAAAATAAAAGAAGAATTATCTACAGCAGTATTAAAAGAATTAGATTATAAAATTCCAGTATCAGCCAGGATAGTAGATTCTAAGGATAAATATAATGTAAATAAAAGTATGGTAGAATATGTAGTGACAGTAACTACAAGTGAAGATATAGCTCAGCTTGATATATTAAGTAAAAGTGAGGCAGAAGCTATAATTAAGTCTAATTTAGAAAAGAAAAAGCAAGAAGAAGGAGAGCAAAAGACTTCTAATCCGCAAAACAGACCAATTAATGATATAAGAAATGAATTTAAAGAAGAAGATATAAAAACTAACACTAAAGATAAAGAAAATCAATAAACCCTATATCACTTAAGGAGGAATATTTCAATTGATTATACAAAAAAAATTTATAATATCAGAAGAAAAGTTTGAAAGAGAACTGTTTGGGAACTTTGATGAAAATATAAAATTAATAGAAAATGCTCTAAACATAGATGTGATACTAAGAGAAGGTAATATAGTATTAATGGGTGAAGAGAAAAATGTAGATTTGTCACTTAGATTAATGAATGAATTGCATGATTCAGTATCTAAAGGAAAGTCTTTAGACAAACAAAGTATTACTTATTCTTTAGGATTATTATTTGAAGGAAGCGAAAGAAAGATAAAAGAGCTAGAGGATGTAATAGTATTAACTAAAAAAGGAAATCCTGTACAGCCTAAAACTTTAGGCCAAAAAGAATATGTTGACTTGATTAGAAATAATGATATAACTTTTGGTATTGGTCCAGCAGGAACAGGAAAAACTTATTTAGCTGTGGCTATGGCAGTAAGATCCTTTAAAAATGACGAAGTAAGTAGAATAATTCTTACTAGACCTGCAGTTGAGGCAGGAGAGAGTTTAGGATTTTTGCCAGGCGATATGAAGGAGAAAGTAGATCCCTATTTAAGACCTTTATATGATGCTTTATTTGACATGTTAGGACCTGATAGATTTAATAAATACTTGGAACGAGGAACGATAGAAGTTGCTCCGCTGGCCTTTATGAGAGGGAGAACTTTAGATAATGCATTTATCATACTAGATGAAGCTCAAAATACTACACCAGAACAAATGAAGATGTTTTTAACAAGACTTGGTTTTGGTTCAAAGGCTGTAGTAACTGGAGATATAACTCAAACGGATCTTCCTAATAATAAAAAAAGTGGTTTAGTTCAGGCCGCAAAGATACTTTCTAATGTAAGGGGAATAGGAAGTATTGCCCTAAGTGAAAAAGATGTTGTAAGACATGAACTAGTTCAAAGAATAATTAGAGCGTATGAAAAATTTGAGAAAAAAGAAGAATTTAATTTAAATAAAAAACAGGATATGAAAAGGAAAGATAAAAGTACAAAAAAATAAGACGATAATAGAAGGTGTAAACATGGAATTAATAATAGACAATAGACAAGATAAATTAGAAATAAAAGAAGAGCTAATAGAAAAAATAAAAGATATTATATCTGAGTGTTTAGATTATGAAGGTTATGATGATGATTACGAAGTAAGTTTATCATTTGTTGACAATAAAGAAATACATCAATTAAATAGAGAGTTTAGGGGAGTAAATAGGCCTACAGATGTATTATCATTTCCTCTTTTAGTAGATGAAGAATTTGATGTGGACTTTGGAGAAGAATCTTTAGGTGATATAGTAGTTTCTTTAGAAAGAGCTTTTGAACAAAGTAGAGAATATAACCACAGTTTTGAAAGAGAAGTTTGTTTTTTAGTATGTCATAGTATGTTCCATTTATTAGGGTACGACCATGATACAGAAGAAAATACAAAAGAAATGAGAGAAAAGGAAGAACATATCTTAAATAAGCTTGGTATAACAAGGGAGTAATTTTTATGAAAGATAAAAAAACTCGCCCTAGTATTATAGAAGCATTTAATGCAGCTATTCAGGGTATATTATATACATTTAAATATGAACGAAATATGAAAATACATTACTTTATAGCAGTAGCGGTGTTAATTGTAAGTTTATTTTTTGATTTAAGCAAGTTAGAAATGATGATATTAACATTGTCAATTTGTCTAGTTATAATATCAGAGATGTTTAATACTGCTATAGAGAATACTGTTGACTTGGTCACAGATAAGTACCATAAACTGGCAAAAATAGCAAAAGATGTGGCAGCTGGAGGTGTATTGATATCAGCTTTAAATGCAGTTGCAGTGGGCTATCTTATATTTTATGATAAATTTGCTGATTTATCAAAATCTTTAATTTTTACCATAAGAAAATCAGAGCCTCATGTTACCTTGATATGTATTGTATTAGTACTAATATGTGTAGTCGTAGTAAAGTCATTAACATCCACAGGAACTCCACTTAAAGGTGGAATGCCAAGTGGTCATGCGGCTCTTGCATTTGCCATAGCTACATCAATTGCAATGTTAATTGAAAGGCCTATAATAGCAGCATTAGGTTATATTATGGCAATATTAGTGGCGCAAAGTAGGATCGAAGGAAAGATACATACATTTTGGGAGACGGTTGCAGGAGCATTGTTAGGTATTTTAGTAGCTATGTTAGTTTTCCAATTAAAAATAATTAACTTTTACTAAAATGTGTTATAATATTAGGTGTTTATTTAATTTTTATAAAAAATATTAGTGAAATGAATAGATATATAAACCTATGAAAAAATGAACAATAATATAAACAATCAAAAGAAAAGTTAGGAGAATCATAAATGTTTAAGTCAGGCTTTGTAAGTATAGTAGGTAGACCGAATGTTGGGAAATCTACATTAATGAATAATGTAATAGGAGAAAAAATCGCTATAATGAGCGATAAACCTCAGACAACAAGAAATACAATACAGGCAGTTTATACAAATGAAGATTGCCAAATAGTATTTTTAGATACACCAGGAATTCACAAACCTAAAACTAAACTAGGTGAGTTTATGGTAAGTCAAGCAACAGATGCATTTAAAAATGTAGATGTAGTTTTATTTGTTGTTGATGAATCGAAAAAAATAGGACCAGGAGATAGAAAAATCATGGAAGATTTACGAAATATAAAAACTCCTGTAGTCTTAGTAATAAATAAAATGGATTTAATAGAAGAAGCTGATTTATTTAACTTAATGAAGTTATATAATGAAGAAGGTATATTCAAAGAAATAGTGCCAGTATCAGCATTAAAAGGTAGAAATGTAAAAGAATTATTAAAAGTAATAGAAGGTTATCTTGAAGAAGGACCAAAGTATTTCCCAGACTATATGATAACTGATCAACCAGAAAGGGTTTTAGTTTCTGAGCTAATTAGGGAAAAAGTATTACACTTTGTTCATGATGAAGTTCCTCATGGTGTGGCAGTGGAAATAGAAAGAATGAAATTTAGAGAAGATAAGAACATCATAGATATTTCTGCGGTTATTTGTTGCGAAAGAAGTTCACATAAAGGTATAATTATAGGAAAGAATGGTAGAAAACTAAAAGGAATAGGGAAGTCAGCAAGAGAAGACATGGAATTGCTTTTAGGAGCTAAAGTTAATCTTCAATTATGGGTAAAGGTAAAAGAAAATTGGAGAAACTCTCAAAATTACATAAGTGATTTTGGTTACAATGATAAATAAAGGTGGATTATATGGATAAGAAACAAGAAGATTCCAGGGATTTGTTGAGGGATGTTATATCCTTACTTGAAAATAATAAATTATTAGATCTAATAGAATTGCTAGAAGAATATCATATTATGGATATTTTTGATGTAATGGAAAACTTAGATGAAGATATGAAAATAAAATTATTTGAAGTATTGCCAATAGATATGTCGGCTTCTATTCTAGAAGAAAGTGGTCCAGAGTTTTTTAAATCAATATTATCTAATATAGATCAAGAACATGGCAGAAATATTTTAGAACAAATGTCATTAGATGATTTAACAGATATTTTGAGCGAAATAGAAGAAGAAGAAAGACATAAAATAATGAATCTTTTGAGTAAAGAAGATGCTGATGATGTTAAAGAATTATTAGTATATGATGAAGATTCAGCTGGTGGTATAATGACTCCTGGTTATATTGAAATAAATAAGAATATGACTGCAAAAGAAGCAATAGATCATATGAGAGAAAATGCTTTAGATGCAGAGACAATATATTATATTTACGTAGTAGATAACGATGAAAAACTAGTTGGTGTTTTATCTCTTAGAGAGTTGATAACAGCAAGAGATTCAGTTATTGTAGAAGATTTAATGAGTGAAAATATTATTTCAATAGATGTAGATGAAGATAGAGAAGAAGCAGTTAGATTAGTGTCAAAATATGATTTAATTGCTATACCAGTAATAGATAAACAGGGAGTATTAAAGGGAATAATAACAGTAGATGATATTATAGATGTTATGGAAGAAGAAGCAAGTGAAGACCTATATAAACTGGCAGGTTCTTCAGAACATGAAAGAGATGTGGCAGAAGATCAAAATGCAACACCTATTCAACAAGTAACATCTTCTGTTAGGGCTAGAATGCCATGGTTAATAATAATATTAATAATGGGATTGTTATCAACAATACTTTTAACAAAGTTAGATTTTATTGGAACAGATTCAACTTACGTAAATATACTTTTTTTCTTACCAGTTATATTATGTTTAGGTGGAAGTATAGGTATGCAATCATCATCTATAACAATAATGACCTTATCAAATAAAGATATGACATCTTTAAATAATACACTAAAAGAAGTTTTAGTTGGTATAATAACAGGTGTATTATGTGGACTGATAGGAGGCGCTGGAACATATATTATAATTAACAATCAAAGTATTGCTTTACTTGTAGGAGTAGCAATATGGATAAATATGATATTTGGAGCTACTATTGGAGCATTTGTGCCTGCTTTATTAAAGAAATTAGATATAGATACTTCCATAGTATCTGCGCCTCTAGTTTCTGTAATACTTGATTTTATAGGAATATGTATATTTTTCTTAATAATAACTATGTTCCTGTAAAAAATTGTTTTTAAAAGATATGAATTATTTCTCCTATTCTTACGAAAAATATTATAAATAATGTAAGAAGGGGGTAATAATATGCACAATATATGTTGGCAATTTTTTAAGAGAAGTGGAAGTATAGAAGCTTACTTGTATATTAATAATCATAAAGCCTTACTTAAAAAGAAAGAATAAAAGGGAGATAAGTAATGGTAATATTAAACACCCAGGGTATAGTGCTTAAATCAGTCACCTATAAAGAAAATGATTTAATATTAACTATATATACTAGAAAGCTGGGAAAAATAGCTGCAATAGCTAGAGGAGCGAAGAAAAGTAAAAGTTCTTTATTATCCTCTTCACAAATATTTGCATATTCTAACTTTACATTAAAAAAAGAAGGAAATATGTATAGAGTAACCCAAAGTGAAATTATAAAAAGTTTTTATAACTTATCTTATAATTTTGAGGCTTTTTCTTATGCAACTCATATACTAAAATTAATAGACAATTTTATTATTGACAATCAATCGAATAACAGACTATTTATATTGCTTGCTCAATCTCTTTACTTATTTTGTGAAGAAAATATAGAAATGGAATATGTAAGTTTATGTTTTGAACTTAAATTTTTAGATTATGTAGGATTTAAACCTATTGTTAATAAATGTGTAAGCTGTTTTAATAATAATTTTAAAAATCCTGTATTTAATATATATGAAGGTGGAATATTATGTGAAAGGTGTAGTGATAATTTCCAACATAACTTAAGGATTAATATAACTACAGCAAAACTTATGGATTATATATTAAAAAATGATATGCTTTTATGTTCTAAAGCAAAGGTATCTAAATATCTAATAAATGAGCTAAATAAGATTTTGAAAATTTACATGAATGAATATTTAGGAAATATAAATGAAAAATCATTAAATGTTTTAAAAAGTCTAAATAAAAAGGGAGTGGAATAAATGAGTAAAATAACTATAGAAGCCATTGATCAGGTGATGGAAAGGGTACCAGGAGCAACTTATGCTCAGGTAAAAGAAGCTCTTTTGAAATGTGATGGAGATGTGGTTGATGCTATAATTTTACTACAAGACAATTCTACAGGTGCAGAAGAAAATAAAGATAAAAAATCATTTGAAGATGTATTTGGAAAAGACTCAGATAAAATAAAAGAAGAAGTTACAGAACTTTTAAGAAAAAGCAATGTTATACGTATAGTTATTGAAAAAAATGGAAAAATAATAATGAATATACCTATTACAGTAGGAGTTGTTGGAGTAGTATTTGCACCAATATTATCATTAATAGGTTTATCAGCATCAGTACTTGCAAAGTATAGAATAAAAATTGAAAATGAAGAAGAAGGCACAACAGTTGATTTAGGCGAATTTAGCGAAGAAAAATTAAATATTATTAAAGATATGGTAAGTTCAGCTGCTAAAGATGTAAAACAAGCTGTTGATAAGAAAAATAAAAATACAGAAGATAAAAATGAAAGTGATAATGACGAAGTTATAATTGACCTTAATAAAAATGACTACAGAGAAAAAAAGGATGAAGAATAACAAATAATGAGCTAGTTTATTGACAAATTTTTTATGTTTTGTTATTCTTACAAATATAAACGAAGTATTAAAAGGCCTTTCGTGGATACGGAAGGCCTTGTTGCTATAAATAGTTAAGAAATTAAATTTAGGAGGTATTAATATGAATTTTCAAGATATGATACTAGCACTTCAAAGTTACTGGTCGAAGCAAGGATGTATTATGATGCAACCTTATGATGTGGAAAAAGGTGCAGGAACAATGAATCCAAACACTATCTTAAGATCATTGGGTCCAGAGCCATGGAGTGTTTGTTATGTAGAGCCATCAAGAAGACCTGCAGATGGTAGATATGGAGAAAACCCTAATAGATTGTATCAACATCACCAATTTCAAGTTATTTTAAAGCCATCTCCAGAAAATATACAAGAATTATATTTAAAGAGTTTAGAAGCTATAGGAATTAATCCATTAGAACATGATATAAGATTTGTTGAAGATAACTGGGAATCAACTACAGTTGGTGCTTGGGGACTTGGATGGGAAGTTTGGTTAGATGGTATGGAAGTTACTCAATTTACATATTTCCAACAAGTTGGAGGAATAGAGTGCGAGTTAGAAACTGGAGAAATAACATATGGACTAGAAAGACTTGCTATGTATATCCAAGATGTTGACAGTGTTTATGATTTAAAATGGAATGATACTATAACTTATGGTGATGTATTCAAACAAGCGGAACTTGAAAATAGTACATATTCATTTGATGAATGCGATGCAGATATGTTATTTAACTTATTTGATACATATGAAAAAGAAGCATTAAGAATAATAGAAAGAGGACTTGTAGTGCCAGCATATGACTATGTGTTAAAATGTTCTCATACTTTTAATACATTAGATGCCAAAGGAGCTATAGGTGTTAGTCAAAGAGCATCATTTATAGGTAGAGTTAGAAATATGGCAAAAGCTGTAGCTGAACTTTATGTAAAACAAAGAGAAGAAATGGGATATCCACTGTTAAAGGAAGGTGACAAATAATGAATAATTACCTTTTATTAGAGATTGGGGTAGAAGAATTACCATCAAGATTTGGACAAACTACATTAGATCAAATAGAAAACAATTTAAGTAAATTACTTAAAGAAGAAAGAGTAAGTTTTAATAAAATAGAAAAGTATGCAACACCAAGAAGATTAACTTTTGTTATAGTTGACTTAGATGGTAAAGCAAGTGACTTAGAAGAAGAAGTTAAGGGGCCTGCTAAAAAAATAGCAGTAGATGATGAAGGAAACTTTACAAAACCTGCTATTGGATTTATGAAAAGTAAAGGATTAGATCCGAAAAATGTATACTTTAAGCAAGCAGGAAATGCTGAATATTTATTTGGTACAATTAAACAAGAAGGAAAAGATACTAAAGAAGTATTAAAAAATATAATTCCTGAAGCTATTAAAAATGTAACTTTCCCTAAAGCAATGCGTTGGGGTGGTAAAAATATGAGATTTGCTAGACCAATAAGATGGATGGTTACGTTATTAAATAATGAAGTACTAGATGTAAACCTAGAAGGTATAAAATCTTCTAATATTACTAAAGGTCATAGATTCTTAGGAGAAAAAGAATTTGAAGTAAATTCAATAGAAGAATATTTTGAAAAATTAGAAAAGAATTTTGTAATATTAGATCAACATAAAAGAAAAGAAATGATAAAAGAGCAAGCTATAGAAGTAGCCAACTCTTTAGGTGGAGAAGTTGAATTTGATGATGATTTACTAGAAGAAATAACATTCTTAGTAGAATATCCAACAGCTTTTTATGGTGAATTTGACGAAGAATATGTTAAGCTACCAAAAGAAGTTGTAACTACACCAATGAAAGAACATCAAAGATACTTCCCAGTATTAAAAGATGAGAAATTATTACCAAACTTTATAGCTGTTAGAAATGGTGACTCTAATAGAATAGACTTAGTTAAAGCTGGTAACGAGAAAGTTCTTAGAGCTAGACTTGCAGATGCTTTATTCTTCTACAATGAAGATACTAAGAAGTCTTTAGAAAGCTTTGTTGACAAATTACATACAGTTGTATTCCAAGCTAAACTTGGTACAGTTTACGATAAAACTTTAAGAATAGAAAAATTGTCTAAAGTTATACTTGATGAATTATGTATGGCTGAGAGTGCTGAAAATACTGCAAGAGCAGCTAAACTTTGTAAAGCTGACCTTGTAACTAATATGGTATTCGAATTTACTGAACTTCAAGGTATAATGGGTAGAGATTATGCAAAAGTAAGTGGAGAAAATGAAGAAGTATGTGAAGGTATATTTGAGCATTATCTACCAAGGTTTGCTGGTGATATATTACCAGAGACTAATTCAGGTATAGCATTATCTATAGCTGACAAATTAGATTCAATATCAGGATTCTTTGCAATAGGTATTAAGCCATCAGGTTCTCAAGACCCTTATGCCCTAAGACGTCAAGCTTTAGGAATACTTTCTATATTATTAGATAAAAAATTATCTGTTAACTTAAATAATTTAATAAATGCATCACTAGATAACTACTCTAATTTAGAATTTAATAAAGAAGAAATAGCTTGTCAAATAGTTGAATTTTTCGTTGAGAGAGTTAAAAACTTATTCAAAGATTTAGGAATAAGATATGATGTTATAGATGCAGTATTAAATAACAACTTAGATGATATATCAGATATACATACGAGAGCTCTTGAATTAAATAGATGGCTTCAAAAAGATGAGTTAGTTGAAATGTTAACTGCTTTTAACAGAGTTTCTACTTTAGCAGAGAAGGCGACAACTGATATAGTTAAAGAAGAATTATTAAAAGAAGATGCAGAAATTAAATTATATAATGGTTTTAAAGAAATACAATCAAATGTGGAGACTTTATTATCAGATAAAAAATATAATGAAGCTCTAGATGCTTTTGCTACACTAAGACCATTAGTTGATAATTTATTTGACAATGTAATGATAATGGATAAAGATGAAGTAATAAAAGAAAATAGACTTGGATTATTAAAACAAATTTATAGCACAATGCTTACTATTTGTGACTTATCTAAGATAGTTTATAAATAAACAATTATATAAAAGCACTGGCCTTCCTTTTTAAAAGAAAAATAAAGGAAGGCATTTTTTGCTTAGGATATTTAGTATAACACAAATACTATGTATAACTTGATATAGTGTGTATTAATATTAATAGGACAGTAAAAACTAAGTATATAAATAATGAAATAATTAAAAAATATATCATAAATAATGAAAAAATCTATTTACACAATAGCATATATAGATATATAATATACTATATAAGGTGTAACGGAGAAAAAGTATAGCATATTGAAAGAAGGTGATTGTCATTCAACTAAATCAAAGACAACAAAAGATAATAGAAATAGTAAAAGAAAATGAACCTATAACAAGTGAGCAAATTGCTTCCATGTTAAATGTTACTCGTGCTACGTTAAGATCAGATCTAGCTATCCTAACAATGACGGGAATATTAGATGCTAGACCAAAAGTAGGTTACTTTTATTCGGGAATAAATAAACTTAACTTAGTAGGAAACGACATGAAAAATAAAAAGGTTGAGGATATCATGAGTATTCCTGTAATAGCAAAAAAAGATGATAGCTTATATGAAGTAATAGTAAATATGTTCTTATCAGATGTTGGGAGTATTTTTATCATAGATGATGAAAGTTTATGTGGCATAGTATCAAGAAAAGATTTATTAAAGGCAACTATAGGTGGCGCAGATATGAATAAAATGCCTATAGGAATGATAATGACTAGAACTCCTAATATAATTACAGTAGAAAAAGAAGATAGTGTTATCTTAGTAGCCAAAAAGATAATAGAGCATGAAATAGATTCTATTCCAGTAGTTGAAAATATAGATGATAAAATTAAGGTAATAGGAAAAATATCAAAAACAAATATTACAAAATTATTCTTAGAGATTGTAGACAATTAAGGAGGAGAATATGGAGAGTTTTATATTATATGCAATATCCGATTCAATAGGGGAGACTGCACAACAAGTTGCTAAAGCAGCCATATCACAGTTTGATATAAAAGAAGAAACTTATGATATAAGAAGATTTCCTTATGTGTCTAATAAGGAAGTTCTTCTTGAAATATTAGAAAGCGCTAAAAATGAAAATGCTATAGTTGTCTATACTTTAGTAAGTGAAAATTTAGGCGATATTGTTGAAAGTTTCTGTTCAAAAGAAAACTTACATTGTGTAGACTTAATGTCTCAAATATTAAATATATTAACAGAAAAAATAGGAGAATCACCAAAGAGAGAGCCTGGTATAATCAGAAGAATGAATGAAGAATACTTCAGAAGAATAGAAGCCATAGAGTTCGCGGTTAAGTATGATGATGGTAAAGACCCAAGAGGAGTATTAAAGGCAGATTTAGTTTTAGTTGGTATATCAAGAACTTCAAAAACTCCGCTTAGTATGTATCTGGCAAACAGAAATATAAAAGTGGCAAACATTCCTTTAGTACCAGAAATACCAATACCAAAAGAAATATATGAAATAAACCCTAAAAAGATAATAGGACTTACTAATACACCAGAAAAGCTTAATGAGATAAGACAAGCAAGACTTAAAGCTCTTGGATTATCAAGTAGTGCAAATTACGCTAAGTTAGATAGGATTTTGGAAGAGTTAGATTACTCTGAAGGAGTAATGAAGAAGTTATCTTGTCCAGTTATTAATGTTGCAAATAAAGCAATAGAAGAAACAGCTGGATTAATTATAGATATTATGAAAGAAAATGGTTTAAAGAAAAAAATACACACAACTAATTAAAATCTTTTTAAGATTTGCATAAATAAATATTTCAAAGGGGATTCGTGATATGAGTGCTAAATACGTTTATAGCTTTAATGAAGGAAGCAAAGAAATGAAATCATTATTAGGAGGAAAGGGAGCTAATTTAGCAGAAATGACTAAAATAGGACTTCCTGTACCTCCTGGGTTTACTATAACAACTGAGTCATGTATCGATTATTATGAAAACAATAAAACAATCAAGCAAGAAATTATAAACCAAATTGAAGAAAAATTATCTTCTTTAGAAAAAGATTTAAACAAACAATTGGGAAGTGAAGAAAATCCACTTCTTGTGTCTGTTCGTTCAGGTGCAGTTATATCAATGCCAGGTATGATGGATACTATATTAAATCTTGGATTAAATGACAATACAGTTAAAGCATTGGCAAAAGCAACTGATAATGACAGATTCGCATATGATAGTTATAGAAGATTTATACAAATGTTTTCTGATGTTGCCATGGAAGTTCCAAAATATAAATTTGAAAATGTTCTAGATAAATATAAAGAAGAGAATAATTTTAAATTTGATACAGACTTAACATGTGATCATTTAAAATCAATAGTAGAAGAATATAAAGCAATATATAAAAAAGAAGTTGGAGAAGATTTTCCGCAAGATCCTAAAAAACAATTAATGTTAGCAGTAGAAGCTGTATTTAGATCTTGGAATAACCCAAGAGCTATAGTATATCGTAGATTAAATGATATTCCAAATAATTTAGGAACTGCAGTTAATATACAATCAATGGTATTTGGTAATATGGGAGACACTTCTGGTACAGGTGTTGCATTTACAAGAGACCCTGGTACAGGAGAAAATAAGTTATTAGGAGAATACTTGATAAATGCACAAGGTGAAGATGTTGTTGCAGGTATAAGAACTCCAGAGCCTATAGATACACTTGAAAAAGTAATGCCAGAAATTTATAAACAGTTTATAGATACTGTTAAAACATTAGAAAATCATTATAAAGATATGCAAGATGTTGAGTTTACTATAGAAAAAGGTAGATTATTCTTCTTACAAACTAGAAATGGTAAAAGAACAGCTGCATCTGCTATAAATGTGGCAGTAGACTTAGTTGAAGAAGGTTTAATAACTAAAGAAGAAGCTATAATGAGAGTTGAGCCTAAGCAATTAGATCAACTATTACATCCAAAGTTTGAAGATAAAGCATTAAAAGAAGCTACAGTTTTAGCTAAAGGATTACCAGCATCACCAGGAGCTGGAAGTGGTAGAATCTACTTTACTGCTGAAGAGGCTGTAGAAGCTTCAAAAAACGGAGAAAAAGTAATACTTGTTAGACAAGAAACATCTCCAGAAGATATAGAAGGAATGATCTGCTCTCAAGGAATACTTACAGCAAGAGGTGGTATGACTTCTCACGCAGCAGTTGTGGCCAGAGGTATGGGTAAATGTTGTGTCGCTGGTTGTGGAGAAATAAAAGTTGATGAAATAGCTAAAGAAGTGAGAAAAGACAACTTAGTTCTAAGAGAAGGCGATTTCATATCTATAGATGGTTCTACAGGTATTGTTTACTTAGGAGAAGTAGCTAAAACAAAAGTATCTATGACAGGTAATTTTGAAAAGTTAATGAACTGGGTTGATGAAGTTAGAGATATGAAAGTTAGAACTAATGCAGATAATCCGAGAGACTCAAAAGCTGCTGTTGATTTTGGTGCAGAAGGTATAGGACTTTGTAGAACTGAGCATATGTTCTTCGATGAAGACAGAATACCTGCTGTTAGAAAAATGATATTATCAAATACTGTTGAAGATAGAGTTGAAGCTTTAGATAAGTTATTACCTATGCAACAACAAGATTTTGTTGATATATATAAGGTTATGGGTGACAGACCAGTTAATATAAGACTATTAGATCCACCACTACATGAATTCTTACCACATGATGATGAAACAATAGAACAATTAGCTAAGGATATGAATATTCAAGCTAGTGAAATCAAAAAAAGAATAGTAGACTTGTCTGAATTTAATCCTATGCTTGGTCACAGAGGATGTAGACTTGCAGTTACTTATCCAGAAATAGCTGTAATGCAAACTAAAGCTATAATAAATGCTGCTATAGAAGTTAATAAAGAAGGTTTAAATGTTGAACCAGAAATAATGATACCACTAGTTGGTGCGTTAAATGAATTTAAAGTAGTTAAAAATATTATAGTTGAAACAGCAAATGCAATTATAGAAGAAAGTAACGTGGATTTAAAATATACTGTAGGAACAATGATAGAGATACCTAGAGCTTGTTTAATAGCTGATGAAATAGCAAGAGAAGCTGATTTCTTCTCATTTGGTACAAATGATTTAACACAAATGACATTTGGATATTCTAGAGACGATGCTGGAAAATTCTTAGGTCAATATGTGGATGAAGAAATATTAGAAAAAGATCCATTCCAAGTATTAGACCAAAATGGTGTTGGTAAATTAGTAAAAATGGCAACAACACTAGCAAGAGGAGAAAAAGGTGATAATATTAAACTTGGAATCTGTGGAGAGCATGGAGGAGATCCTACATCAGTAGAATTCTGCTATGAGACAGGACTAAACTATGTATCTTGTTCACCATATAGAATTCCAATAGCAAGACTTGCGGCTGCACAAGCAACTATTAAGAAAAAATTAAAATAGACACATAAATAAATAATAATATATAATAAAAAAGGTCAAAGTCTAAGTACTTTGACCTTTTTTGTTGTAGTGTACTTACCATTGAGAGATATGCTATTATTTAAAATTTGCATAAAAAATCAGAGCCTTAAAAGCTCCGATTTTATGATAAATAACTAAAGTAATATTTATTTTATAACAATTAAATCTTTTGTTACATTGTTTAATACTTCACAACCATCTTCAGTTATTAATACTAAGTCTTCTATTCTAACTCCAACTTCACCTGGTAAATAAATACCTGGCTCAACTGAGAATATCATACCTGGTTTTAATATAGCTTCATTTACAGAAGATACATCACCGAACTCATGGCATTCCATTCCTATAGAATGACCAGTTCTATGAGTGAAATATTCTCCGTAACCTTTTTCAGTTATGTAGTCACGACAAGCGTTATCTACATCACAGAATCTATTTCCTGGTTTACAAGCAGCAATACCTCTTAAGTTAGCTTCTTTAACTATTTCATATACTTCTTTTCCTTTTTCAGAAACTTCACCTAAAAATACTGTTCTAGTCATGTCAGAGCAATATCCATCTTTTACACAACCTAAGTCAAGAACAACTGAATCTCCAAATTTACCTTTAGAGTTATCTGATTCATGGTGAGGGTCAGCAGCGTTAGCACCATATCCTATAATTGGATCAAAAGAGTGACCTTGTGCTCCACCTTCAAGATACATTTCTAAGATTTTATCTGCCATTTCTAATTCAGTATAACCTTCTTTAACAAGTGGCATTAATCTTTCAATAACGCTATCATTTAATCTTGACGCTTCTCTCATTAATTCTTGTTCTTTTTCATCTTTAATTTGACGAATGTCATCTATTATAAATGATCCATCAATAAATTTAGTAGCATTTAATTTACTCATTAAAGGTAATAAGAACTTAGCTGGCCAAACTTTATCTATACCAACTATAGTATTTTCTCTCATGCAGTTTGCTAACATTCCTACATAATCATCGATATCATCAAAGTAAACTATTTCAGCTCCTTCAATTGGAGTAGACTGTGGGAATAATTTACCTATGAAAAATTTATGATTGCCTTCAATATCAAGATAAAGAGCAAGCATTCTTTCTCCACAATTTAACATACGGCCTGTTAAATAACATATAGAAGCTGGATCAGCTACTATTAATTGAGGAATATCGTTTTCCTTCATTGATGTAATAATTCTTTGTAATTTCATTTGATCCATTAATAAATCCCCCTATTGTAAAGTACAAATTAATTAATCTAAAAATTTATTTATTTAAATTAACTAAGATTATTGTAGTATTCATGTCTAATAAAGTCAATATTAGTCATTAAAAACTTAAAAAATAAAAAAGTAAAACGCTTTTATTTTATTGAATTATTAAAAAATTCACAATGTTATTACTAGTATGTAGTTATTAGGAATAATGTGGCAGATTATTGTATCTTTATATATAAAAAAATATATATAATGTAATTATTCTAAGATTATATTATAATTACAGATGACAAGAAATATTAACTGCAAATATATATTTCAAATGAAATAATTATATTCAAATGTATATGACTTGTAGACAACTTAATATCAAATGTTTTACAAAATATTATATTTAGGGGTGGATAGTATATGAGTATAGCAAGTAGAATATCTGCACTTAGAAAAATAATGGAAGATAGAAACATAGATGCTTACATTATTCCTTCTGCAGACAATCATCAAAGTGAATATGTTGGGGAACATTTTAAATCTAGACAATTTATTTCAGGTTTTAAAGGTTCAGCAGGAACTGTAGTAGTAACTAAAGAAAAAGCTGGACTATGGACTGATGGAAGATATTTTATTCAAGCTGAAAAAGAGTTATCAGGAAGTGGTATAGACTTATTCAAAATGGGTGAAGAAGGAGTGCCAACTGTTAATGAGTTTGTTATAGAAAATATAGATACAGATGGAAAATTAGGTTTTGATGGAAGACTAATAGCAGCTGGTGAAGGGCTAGAACTTAAAGAAGAATTAGAAAAGAAAAACGTTATCATTAAGTATGATGAAGATCTTGTTGATTCTATTTGGGAAGATAGACATGCTTTATCAGAAGAAAAGGCTTTTGCTCTAGATGTGAAATATGCTGGAGAAAGTTTTCAATCTAAGATAAATAGAATAAGAAATGTAATGAGAGAAAATAATGCAACAACTCATGTAGTTACAACTCTAGATGAGGTGGCATGGATATTTAATATAAGAGGAAATGATGTAAGTTATACACCTGTAGTACTTGCTTATGCAGTTATAACTCTTGATAAAGCTTATTTATTTATTGATGAGAAAAAAATTGATCATGTTGTTAAGTCAGAATTTAATCAATGTAATATAGAAATAAGACCATATAATGATGTTTATGATTTCATAAAAGGATTAGATGATAAAGAAGTTATAATGCTAGATCCAGAGAGAGTAAATTATTCTTTATATAATAATATTTCAGAAAGCATTAAAAAAGTAGAAATAGAAAATCCTGCAGTTTTAATGAAAGCGATGAAAAATGAAACTGAATTAAAAAATATAGAAAATGCATATATAAAAGATGGTATAGCATGTACTAAATTTATGTACTGGCTAAAAACTAACGTAGGTAAAATTGAAATTAGTGAACTTAGTGCATCAGAAAAGCTATTACAGCTTAGAAAAGAACAAGAAGGGTTTGTTGACTTAAGTTTTGAAACTATAGCAGGTTATAAAGAACATGCTGCTATGATGCATTATGCAGCAACTGAAGAAAGTGATTACGAAATAAAAGCAGAGCATATGTTCTTAGTAGATTCTGGCGGTCATTATTTAGAAGGAACTACAGATGTAACAAGAACATACATATTGGGAGAAATATCTGAGGAATTGAAAACACATTATACTGCAGTAGCAAGAGGTATGATAAATCTTTCAATGGCTAAGTTTTTATATGGATGTAGAGGGTATAACTTAGATATACTTGCAAGAGGCCCAATGTGGGATATGGGAATTGACTATAAATGTGGAACAGGACACGGTGTTGGATATATGCTAAGTGTACATGAAGGACCAAGTGGATTTAGATGGTATATTGTGCCTGCAAAACATGAAACAACTCCTTTTGAAGAAGGAATGGTTATAACAAATGAACCAGGAATTTATGTTGAAGGTTCTCATGGAATTCGTATAGAAAATCAACTAGTTGTTAAAAGACTAGAAAAAAATATAAATGGACAATTTATGGCATTTGATGCAATAACTATGTGTCCAATAGATTTAGATGGAATTAATCCAAGTTTAATGAATGAAAGAGAAAAAGCGTATTTAAATGCTTATCATAAAAATGTATATGAAACAATCAGTCCTTATTTAAATGAAGACGAAAGAAACTGGTTAAAAGACTATACAAGAGAAATATAGTATTGAAAATTAAAAACAGAATTAATTATAAAAGTTTAAGTAAATTAGTTGCTGATGATAATGAAAATAGTAAAAATAAAGTAGCTTAATTATTACACAGTATCATAATAAAAGTATTACAACTGGGTTCTGAGCTGTTACGGAACCCAGTTTTTTATTAAAATTAAAATAAATTTTTCAACAGAAGGAGAGCAAAATTATGAGAGCTTATGAAAGAATGTTAAATTATGTAAAAATATGGACTACTAGTGATAGCAGTAGTGAAACTGTACCTTCTACTTCTCGTCAATTTGATTTAGCTAAAATATTAGTAGAAGAGATGAAAGAACTAGGAATAGAAGATGCTCATATAGATGATAAATGTTATGTTTATGGAACTTTACCTGCAACAAAAGGATATGAAGACAAATCCAAATTAGGATTTATAGCTCACTTAGATACTTCAGAAGACATAAGTGGACAAAATGTAAACCCACAAATCATAGAAAATTATGATGGAGAAGATATAGTTTTAGGAGAGAGTGGAAGAGTTATAAAGGTTTCAGATTTTCCGCATTTAAAAAACTTTAAAGGAAGAACTTTAATAACTACAGATGGAACTACTTTACTTGGGGCAGATGATAAAGCAGGTATAGCAGAAATAATGACTGCAATAGAAATAATACAAAAGGAAAATATACCTCACGGAAAAATAAGTATAGGATTTAATCCAGATGAAGAAATAGGTACAGGGGCTCATAATTTTGATGTTGAAAAATTTGGAGCTGATTTTGCATACACTTTAGACGGATGGTTAGAAGGACAAATAGAATATGAAAACTTTAATGCATCAACAGCAACATTTGAGATAAAAGGTATAAATGTTCATCCAGGTAGTGCAAAAGATATAATGGTGAATTCTCAATTATTAGCTATGGAGATAAACTCAATGTTACCAAATGAAACTCCAGCAACTACTGAGGGGTATGAAGGATTTTATCATTTAATGGAAACTACAGGTTCAGTTGAGTATTCTAAATTAGTTTACATAGTTAGAGATCATGATGCAGATAAATTTGTTGCAAGAAATGAATTCTTACAAAACATAGAAAAAACTATGAATAAAAAATACGGTGAAGGTGTAGTAACTCTTACTATAAAACAACAATACAGAAATATGAAAGAAAAAATAGAGCCATGTATGCATTTAATAGACAATGCTAAAAAAGCTATAAAGGCAGTAGGTTTAGAGCCGACTGTAGATGCAATACGTGGAGGAACTGACGGTGCTCAATTAAGTTTCAAAGGACTTCCTTGTCCAAACTTAGGAACTGGTGGAGCTGCTTATCATGGAGCTTGTGAACATATAAGTGTGGAAGGTATGGACAAAGTTGTTGAGATAGCTATTGAATTAGTTAAAATATATGCAGAAATGTAATTATTTTTATATGATTAATTAAAAACTGGAGGAATAAATATTTAGATTTATTCCTCCAGTTTTATTATGAATCTTTTTTTATTAGCCAACCATAATATCCTTTATCATTTTTTTCATACTTGAGTATGGCATCAAATTTATTACCATCCTTGCCAGTCATAGATTTGACTTTAGCATCACCTTTTTTAAGTAAACTTTTAACTATAGTTTTTGTTGGTCTCTTTTTAAATAATTGTAAGTATTTATCATCTTTGAAGATACCATATTTACAATTATTATAATTTGTACAGAAGAATCCTTTTTCGCTTTCCATAACATCGCCACCACAAACTGGACATTTTCCTAGAGCAGTATTTTCACTAGATTTAGATGTTTTGGTATCAGTCTTTGTAGATTTTTTAGAGGATGAAGGGTTTTTATCACTTACAAACTTTTTAGTTTTTGCATTATAAGTGAAACTTTCTGTAGAAATCTTTTTTTGTCTATCATATTTAATAAGATTAACACTATTCCAAATAAAGTTCATTATATTGTTTAAATATTCTTTTCTAGTAAACTGTCCTTTTTGTATATCACTTAAGCTTTTTTCTAGTTTACCAGTATAATCCACGTCAAATAACTCTTTAACAGGGAATATTTCTACTAGATTTTGACCTAAGTCAGTTATAAAATAAGATTTTCCTTTTTTACTTACGTATCCAACTTGACCAATTTTCTTAAGTACTTCAGCACGAGTGGCAGATGTACCTATGGAATATCCAGATAAAACTGTTGTATCATCATCAGAGACATTTTTACCACAGTTTTTCATGGCTCTAAGCAGAGTTTCCTCAGTATATGGCTTAGGAGGAGTAGTTTGTTTGCTTAAAGGTTTGATTTCTATAACGTCAACTATTTCGTTTTTATCCATCATAGGAAGTAAATCATCTTTTTCTTCCTTATTATAAACTTCTAAATATCCTTTAATTCTAAGTACCTTTCCTTTAGTAAGGAAGATATTTTTATTCACATCAGTTTTAACTTCTGTATTCTCATATTCTGCTGGTGGCATAAAGTTAGCTATAAATCTATCTTTGATAGCATTGTAAACAATAGCTTCATCTGGTGTTAGATTTGTAGGTATTATGTAAGTAGGTGTGATGGCACTATGGCTATCGACTTTTGAAGAGTCAAAAACTCTTTTTGTTTTAGTAAATTTAATTTTATCTTCGTAAGGCAGACCTTTTTTTAATTTTTCTAAAGTTTGAGAAGTCTTATCCACTAAGCTTTCTTCAAGAAAAATAGAATCAGTTCTTGGATAAGTGATATATCCACCTTTACCTTTACCTTCATATAAAGATTGACAAACGCTAAGAACTTTATCTGATGTAAAGTGACTATACTTAGAAGTTATAAAACCTTGAAGTGAAGTCAAAGAAAATAATTTAGGAGCAAACTCTTTTGAAGTAGTAACTTTTTTATCTGTTATAGTACCTTCTTTAGAAGTAATACTATCAATTATTGCTTTAGCTTCTTCAGGTGTATCAAATTTGCTGTTTTTGTTTTTAACTAATTTACCTTTATATTCACCATTTTTACATCTAAAACTTCCTTCTATCTCATAATAAGTTTTTGGAATGAAATTTCTTATTTCCATATCTCTATCGTAAACTAGTTTTACAGTAGGAAGAATTACACGTCCTATGTTTAATAATTTACCATTTCCATATTTAAGAGTTGCTATAGAAGTAAAGTTTATACCTATTAGCCAGTCTGTGATTAGTCTTGTGTAACCAGCAGCTTGTAGATTTCTCATTTCTTCATCGTCTTTAAGATTTTGAAGACCTTTTGTAATATCTTGAGGAGTCCATTCATTAACTAATATTCTTTTTACAGGCTTCTTATTTTTTGCCATAAGAAAAATTAAAAAAGATATTAGTTCACCTTCTCTATCATTATCTGTTGCATTTATTATGTACTCAACATCATTTCTATTTAACAAAGTTTTAATTACATTAAATTGATCTTTTTTAGAAGCTTCAACTTTGAATTTAAATCTATCTTGAGGGATAAATGGAAAATTATCCATCTTCCATGATCCAGAATATTTATCTTTATCATAATCTTTCATATCATATAGAGATACTAAATGTCCAACTGCATAAGTGACAATATATTCATTTCCTTCAAAATATCCGTTGTGTCTAGTTTTTGCCCCTAAAAAGGATGCAATAGTTTTAGCAACAGATGGTTTTTCTGCTAAAATAAGTTTCATTTCATACCTCCTTTTGAACATTACAATATTACCACATATATTGGAACTACTCAAGTATTTGGAAATTAAATTCTTATACACTTACATAATATTATATATTGTAGTAAAATATAAAAGTGTTTTAAATAAGATGAAAAATAATAAATTCAAAAGGAGATAACAACATGAAAAATATTAAAATTCAATATCTTAATGATGAAATAAAAAGATTAGAATACATAGATGGAAAGTCTGACTGGATAGATTTAAGAGCTGCTGAAAAAGTGGAATTAAAAGCAGGGGAATTTAAATTAATTCCTTTAGGAGTTGCTATGGAGTTACCAAAAGGTTATGAAGCTCATATAGTACCAAGAAGTAGTACTTTTAAAAACTTTGGAATAATTCAAACTAATCATTGTGGAATCGTAGATAACACATATTGTGGGCCAAATGATTGGTGGTTTATGCCAGCATTTGCTCTTAGAGACACAGTAATAGAAGTAAATGATAGAATATGCCAATTTAGGATACAAGAAAATCAACCAAAGATAGTTTTTAATGAAGTAGAAAAGCTTCAAGCAGAAGATAGAGGCGGAATTGGAAGTACAGGTAAACAATAATATATTTATATAATAATAGGTTAACTAAGTTATAGTTGGCCTATTATTATATCCCGAAATTAGTTATTTACTCATGTAAATAATGTAAATATATTTAAACTTATGGACAAAAACTTACATTTTTGTGATAATACTAATTATACTATTTAAGATTATTAAGAAACTTATCTTTAAAAATTGATAATATAAAAAATAGCACTGTGAGAGGAGTTGAGTAAATTATAACTGTAATAAGTTATAATATATTTATGAGTATTGATAAAAAATACGTTTTAACAGGATTAGTAGCGTCGTCAATTATGTTACATACAGGAATGAGTACAGCATTTGCAGACACTGAGTATAGAGTTATAACAGCAGATGCGGTAAACTTTAGAAGTGGACCGTCAACAAGTTACGCATCAATTGGAAAGTTTAATAAAGGTGATAAGGTAGAATATTTAGGTGAAAGCGGTTCCTGGATAAAAGTCAAATATTCTGACAAAACAGGATATGTTTATGGACAATACGTTGGGGAATATTCATCAAGTACTATAACAAAATATGTAAATACTACAGTACTAAACTTTAGAAGTGGACCATCAACAAGTTATTCAGTACTAGGAACACTATCAAGTGGGACTAAGATAGAAGTAATATCGACATCAAATGGATGGTCAAAAATAAAATATGATAATCAAACAGGATATGTATCAAGCCAGTATTTAAGTAGTAGTGCTCCTGAATCAAGTAGTACAACAATAAAATATGTAAATACTTCAACATTAAATGTTAGAAGTGGAGCATCAACAAGTTATTCAGTACTAGGAACACTATCAAGCGGGACTAAGATAGAAGTAATATCAACATCAGATGGATGGTCAAAAATAAAATATAATAGTCAAACAGGATATGTATCAAGCCAGTATTTAAGTAGTAATGCTCCTGATGACTTTACTTCAACACCTTCAACGTCTTCATCAGTAAGTAATGTTATATCACTAGCTAAAACTTTACTTGGAAAGCCTTATGTATGGGGGGCTCAAGGACCTAGCAGTTTTGACTGTTCAGGATTTACTTACTATGTATTTAAAAATGCAGCTAATATAAGTTTACCAAGAGTTTCAAGGGATCAAAGTAATTATGGTACTTATGTAAGTAAAAGTAATTTAAAAGCTGGTGACTTAATATTCTTCGATACGAGTGGACCAAATGATGGTAATGTTGGTCATGTTGGAATATATTTAGGAAATAATGAGTTTATACATGCTTCATCAAGTAAAGGACAAGTTGTAATTTCTCAAATGAGTTCTTATTATAATGGAGCATTTGTAAACGCTAGAAGAGTATTATAAATTAAAAACCACCTCTATTTTTAGAGGTGGTTTTTAATTTATAAAATTTTTTATGATATTTAAACCGGCACAAATTATTATGAACATGCATATATTTACAATAATAGAGTTTTTTCTATTAAAATTATCAATAGGAGTTGATAATCTTATAATATTAAATTATAAGAAAAAATATGAGTGCAAGTATAAATAATAATATAAAAATAGTTAATGTGGATAATTTGAATTTTAGAAAGGGGCCTTCTACTAATTATGAAATAATACAATCACTTCCTAAAAATACCCAAGTGGAAATAGTACCACAGTCAGATGGGTGGATTTTAGTTAGATACAAAGATACCCTTGGATTTGTGTCTAGCAAATATTTAAGTGATAAAATAATACAAGCAGCAGAAAAGGTGAAAAAGTATGTCAATGTAAGTGTATTAAATTTTAGAAGTGGGCCTTCAACAAAAGCATCCATTCTAGGAACTATATCTAAGGGAAGTGAAGTAGAAGTAATATCAACATCAGATGGATGGTCAAAAATAAAATATAATGGAAAAGAAGGGTATGTAGCAAGTAATTATTTAAGTAATAAAATAACAAACATTACTCAAATAACAACTTCAATAAGTGCAGAAAAAATAATTGAATATGCTAAAACTTTACTTGGTCAAAAGTATGTTTGGGCAGATGAAGGGCCTGAAACTTTTGATTGTTCTGGATTTACATGGTATGTATATAAAAATATAGCAAGAATATCTTTACCACGTTCATCAAAGGAGCAAGGAACTTATGGAACGTATATTAGCAAAAAAGATTTACAACCTGGTGATTTAGTATTTTTTGATACGGTGGGTGCTATGGATAATGTTATTTCTCATGTGGGAATCTATTTAGGAAATAATCAATTTATACATGCATCTTCTAGTCAAGGTAAAGTAGTAATTTCTCAATTAGATAGTGATTATTACTCAAAGGCTTTTGTTAATGGGAGAAGAGTATTAAAGTAATTTTAAAACCGCCTCATTTAAAGAGGCGGTTTTAAAATTATTAAGACTTTGTAATTTACATATTTATACAAAAAACAAATATGCTATAATTTCAACATAGGGGATGAAGATTTTAAGGGGGGGAAAAGTATAGATAACTATGAATTGGCAAAGTCATATGAAGAAAGTTTGTCTTTGTATGACAAAAAAATGAAGGGGATTTATTACACACCTAAAATAATTGTTAATTATATATTAGAAGACGTATTTAAAAACCATAATATAATTAAAAATCCAGAGCCTAAGATTTTAGATTTATCTTGTGGATGTGGAAACTTTTTAATAGAAGCTTATAATATTATATATAAATTAATAAAAAATAACTTGGATGAAATAAACAAAAAATACGGTAAAAATTACATTAATAATATAAGTGATCATATTATAAATAAGTGTATCTATGGAGTAGATCTAGATAAAGATGCCATAAATATTTTAAAAGAAACCTTAAATAAAAAGAGATCATCTAATCATAATACAAAAAAAGACAGTCTGTCGATTATAAACAACATAAGTTGTGATGATGCTTTAAAAAAGGATTATTATATGAAATTTGATTATATTATAGGAAATCCACCTTATATAGGACATAAGATGCTAGATAAGGAATATAAACAGTTTTTATTAAGTGAATATAAAGAAGTTTATAAAGATAAAGCTGATATGTATTTTTGTTTTTATAAAAAAGCTTTAGATTTAATAAGTGATGAAGGCAAAATAGGGCTTATTACACCGAGATATTTTTTAGAAAGTCCATCAGGCAAACTTCTTAGAGATTATCTTTGGAGTAATTGTGATATAAAGAAGGTTATAGATTTAAAAAATGTTAATGTATTTAAAAATTTAGGCATAGCACCTCTTATAGCTATTTTAAACAAAAAAACAAATTATAATATATTAGTTACATACAAAATAAGAGACAATACAAATATTGAAAATATAAAAGACTTAAAAATATTATTAAATAGTGAGAAATGTGAAAAGATAAGTATTAATCAAGTAGATTTACGAAATAATTGGATAATACTTAATTATGAAGATAAAATACTTTATGAAAGAATAGAACAAAAAGGTGAATATGATCTAGAAGATATATGTGTAAGTTTTCAAGGTATAATTACTGGTTGTGATAAAGCATTCATATTAAATATTGAAGATGAAAGAATAGAACATATTGACAAAAAGCTCTTAAAGTCATGGATAAAAAATAGAAATGTAAATCAATATATAATAGAAGAAAGTAATAAAAAGCTAATTTATGCAAATGATATTAAAGAAATTAATAAATATCCTTATATAGAAGAAAATTGCTTCAAACCTTATAAAGATAAATTGGAAAATAGAAGAGAATGTATTAAGAAAGTTAGAAAATGGTATGAACTTCAGTGGGGAAGAGATACTAGCTTATTTGAAAGAAAAAAAATCATGTATCCATATAAGAGTTCTAACAACAAGTTTGCCATAGATGATAATAATAGTTTTAGTAGTGCAGACGTATATTCCTTCTATATTAAGGAAGAATATGAAAATGTATTCTCTTATGAGTATATAGTGGCAATATTAAACAGTGAAATCTATGATAGATATTTTAAAATGATAGGAAAATGTATGGGGAATAAAATATATGATTATTATCCAAATAAAGTAATGAAACTAAAAATATTTAAAGATGAGAATTATAGTGAAATAGAGGCTCTTAGTAAAAAAATAATTTCAATTAAAAAGGAAGTTGGATTTATTAAAAATAATATAAAGTTGCAAGGTAAAAAAAATGCCATTAATAAAGAAATTAATTACCTTGAAAATGAAAGCCATTTCCTTCAAAATAAAGTTAACGAATTAATTAATAAATCACTTAACTTATAGCAATTTTGCTCAATTTAATTCATATAATAAAATAATGAATTATTTGGGGGGTGAGATAAGTGATAAATATGAGTATAAATGAAGAAGAAAAGAAAGTTTATGTTGATGTAAGTGGCTTTATAAGTAAAAGAGAAGCAAATAATTTTTTAAACACTTATAAGCAAACTATTAAAAATAAAAAATCATCATTATATAAATTAGTAGTTTCTCCATCTTTTTTCGAATGCGAGGATGAAGATGATATCAGAACCGTATGTATGGCTTTCTTAAAAACAGGATACAAAAAAATTTATCTTGTTGATGAAGAAAATTATATAATGAACAACTTATCACTAAAACCAATTGAGAAGAAATTATTTTTAAAGTCAATAAAAGTTGTAAACACTAAAGGGGCTATAAAATAACATGAAAAAATATGGAGAATATATTATATATATTCTCCATGAAAAGTTAGGTGATAAAATGAAAAAAGGTCTTGTATTAGAAGGTGGGGGAACAAAAGGCGCTTATCAAATAGGAGCTTATAGAGCCTTAACAGATTTAGGAATGCAATTTACTGGAATAGCAGGAACTTCCATAGGGGCATTAAATGGAGCGCTTATTGTTCAGGGGGATTTCGATGCTATGGAGGATATTTGGGTAAACTATGATTATAAAAGCTTTATGAATATAGATGAAGATGTATATGAAAGGTATAAAAATGTTGAAATGAAGGTAAAGAGCTTTCATGATGTAGTCGAACTAATGAATAAAGCTAGAAAAAATCAGGGAATAGATATAAGCCCACTTAGAAAATTACTAGAGGAAAAAATTGATGAAGAGAAAATAAGAAAATCTAAAATTGATTTTGGTATAACAACAGCATATTGGGATGGAAAGATATTTCCAAAACTTTTATACACAGAAGATATACCAGAAGGAAGATTAGTAGATTACTTAATAGCTAGTTCATCACTACCAATATTTCAGTTGGACAAGCTAGATGATAAACTTTATCTAGATGGAATGTTCTCAGATAACATACCAATTAATATGTTGGCACAAAAGGGATATGATGATATAGTAGTAATTAGATTAGTGGATGACTTCTTTGGTAAAATGATAATAAATAGATATCAAAATTTGAATTTAAAGGTTATAGTACCATCTCAATATTTGGGAGGTTCACTTAATAAAGATAAGGATCATATTGAATCAAATATAAAGCTTGGATATCTTGATACCATGAAAGCTTATAAAAGATATGATGGAGTTAATTATTTCTTCAATCTTGACTGTAAATATAATGAGGATTATTGTTTTAATAAAATATGCAATCTGAGTAATGATACTATAAATGATTTATGTTATTTATTAAATATAAAAAAAGATATAAATCGTAGAACGCTAATGGAAAATATTATACCTAAAATTATTGAAGTTTTAGATATAGACAAAAATTCTTCTTATAAAGATATTTTTTACAGTATGTATGAAAGAAAGCTTGAAGAAAATAATATAAATAGGGTTGAACTTTATGATTTCAATAAAGTTATCCAAACTTGTAATAAACAAATGAATGACAGTAAGCTACTTGTCACTCACTCAACTAGTAAATTAGCGAAAATAATCACTAATTTGATTATTTATGATTTTAATAAACAAAAATAAGCTAATTATTTAATTAAATTTTTTAATTTGCCTGGAGGTTGTAAAATGGAAAAGGTAGTAGTAATCAAAAATGAAACAGGTTTACATGCGAGACCAGCTGGTATGTTTGTAAAAAAAGCATCAGAATTCACTTCAACAGTTGAAGTAAAATGCAAAGGTAAAGTAGTAAACGCTAAATCAATAATGGGAATAATGAGTTTAGGCCTTGGAAAAGGTGAAGAAGTAACTATATGTGCAGCTGGTGCAGATGAAGAAGCAGCAGTTAATGCTTTAGTTGAATTAGTAGAGTCTGGATTTGGTGAATAATCCAATATAAACCTGGGTATAAATTACCCAGGTTTTAATGTAATAATATCTTTAGGAGGAAAAGCAACATGTTAAAGGGTATAGGAGCATCTCCAGGTATTGTTTTGGGGAAAGCGTTAGTAGTTGAAGATACGCAGTTAGTAATAGAAAGAAAAGCAATATCTGATTGTGAAGCAGAAATATCAAAATTAAGAACTGCTGTTGAAGTTTCAAAAGAAGAGTTAACAAAAGTAAAGGAAAAGGCTTTAGCTGAACTTGGCGAGCACGAAGCTGAAATATTTGAAGCACATTTATTAGTGTTAGAAGATCCAGAATTAGTTGAATCTGCTGTTAGTAAAATAAATGATGAAAAAATTAATGCAGACTTTGCATTAAATGAAATAAAAGAAATGTTCGTAGGTATGTTTGAATCTATGGACAATGAATATATGAGAGAAAGAGCTGCTGATATAAAAGACGTAACAAACAGAGTTCTTAGACACATACTAGGTGTAAAAGTTATAGACTTAGCTGATTTAGCTGAAGAAGTAGTATTAGTTGCTCACGACTTAACACCATCTGATACAGCAACAATGGATAAGAAAAAAGTTTTAGGATTCTTAACAGATATAGGAGGAAGAACTTCTCATACTGCTATAATGTCTAGAACTTTAGAAATAGCTGCTATAGTAGGTCTTAGTGATGCAACAAAAGAAATAAAAGACGGTGATTTAGTAGCATTTAATGGAGATACTGGTGAAGTAATTATAAACCCAGATGAAGAAACCATAACTAAATATACAAAATTAAAAACTGATTTTGAAGAATACAAAAAAGCATTAGAATTATTAAAAGGTAAGGCTTCAATAACTACTGATGGAAGACATGTGGAACTTGCAGGTAACATAGGTACTCCAGGAGATGTAGAAGGTCTTATAAAAAATGATGCTGAAGGTGTAGGACTTTATAGAACAGAATTCTTATACATGGATAGAAGTGATTTCCCAAGTGAAGAGGAGCAATACAATGCTTACAAAGCAGTACTTGAAGGAATGGCTGGAAAACCAATAGTTATAAGAACTTTAGATATAGGTGGAGACAAGAAATTAGATTATCTACCAATGGATGAAGAAATGAATCCATTCTTAGGATACAGAGCTATAAGACTTTGTCTAGATAGAAAAGAAATATTTGTAACTCAACTTAGAGCTTTATATAGAGCAAGTGTACATGGAAAATTAAGAATAATGTTCCCAATGATATCTTCATTAGAAGAATTATTACAAGCTAAAGAAGTTTGTGAAGAAGTTAAATCTCAGTTAAAAGCTGAAGGAATAGCTTATTCTGAAGAAGTAGAAGTTGGTATGATGATAGAAGTTCCATCTGCAGCAGTAATATCAGATGTACTTGCTAAGCATGTTGATTTCTTCTCAATAGGAACTAATGACTTAATACAATATACTTGTGCAGTTGATAGAATGAACCAAAAAATAAGTTACCTATATAACCAATTTAACCCAGCTGTACTTAGACTTATAAAAATGGTTATAGATAATGCACACAAAGAAGGTAAATGGGCTGGAATGTGTGGAGAGTCTGCAGGAGATCAATTAATGATACCAATATTACTTGGATTTGGATTAGATGAATTCTCAATGAGTCCAATATCAATATTACCTGCTAGAAAATTAATAAATTCATTAAGTTTTGAAGATATGAAAAAATTCTCAGAAGAAGTACTATCTCTTGGAACTGCAGAAGAAATAAAAGCTTATGTAGAAAAAACTTTTAGTAAATAATATAAAAAAGCTATCTTTTTAGGATAGCTTTTTACATATTGTAGACGGATTACTTGGAATGTGGAAAAATTTAATTTAGAAGATCCTTATCATAATGGAATAAAGAAAGAATGTTATATTTATATTGAAGTTAAGTAAAAAGTAGATAAAATAAATTATATTGTAGTATACTAAAAATATTAATTAACTTAGGCAAAGGAGATATATGTAAATGAGTGTATATGGAAATCTACAAAAAATAAGAAATGGAAAAAGAACTTATGCTATAACACCACATATTCCAGGTGGATTTATTATTCCAGATAATTTAATAAAAATAGGAGAAGTAGCAAAAAAATACAAAGGTGTTTTAAAAATAACTTCTGGTCAAAGAATTTTAATTACAAATTTAAAACAAGAGGATTTACCGGCAATATGGGAAGAATTAGGAATGGAACCAGCTGTAAAAGTACAAAATTCACTTAAAAATGTGGAAATGTGCCCATCAAACTATTGTAAGCGTTCAAAATATCCAACTATTGGAATAGGGATGAAGATTAGTAGGAAATTTCATGGTATGGAACTTCCATGCAGAACTAAAATAGGGGTTGCAGGATGTAAAAATGCATGTTCAAGTGTATACTCTAAAGATATAGGAGTAATGGTTGATCTAGATAGTACTTTTTATATTACTGTTGGTGGTAGTGCTGGGTATCATCCAAGAAGTTCAGATATAGTTACTAAAGGATTATCAGAAGATGAAGCTTTTAATTTAGTTAAAATAATACTTTTTTATTATAAAGATACAGCTAAACTAGGCGAAAAATTAGGAGATTTTGTAGATAGAATAAGCATAGATACTTTTAGAGAAGAAGTTCTTAATATAGCTGACTTAGAACTTAAATTATAATATATGATTAAAAGAGTTATAGAGAATACTGTAACTCTTTTAATCATATATTTATTTTTTACAGCAAAAATAGCTATTCTAGCATTATCATATTCATAACTACAAGTTGATAAAGTCATTATTTGATCTTTGGAAGTTACAATCTGCCTACAATACATAGACTCACCTAAGATTTTACTTAGAAAATTATCAAAATCTTTTTTATACCCTTTTATAATATATAATTTATACATTACTTTACTAAAAATAAACACAATTTAATTAAAACAAGAGAATATATGTAATTAATGTTTAAAACAATAATAAACTTAAAGTGAGTGATTATTTATATTAATACAAAGGAGTATAAAATGAATAATAGTAGTGAATTAAATAATAATGAAAATTCTTACACAATGATAAAGATTATAGCTTTACTAATTGGATTACAGATAAGTAGAGTATTGCTAAAGCAAAGTGTGTTTTTAGTTTTATCCTATAACAAATTTAATGATGTATTAATATCTACAATTATAATGTTTTTACTTACGCTATTTGTAATATATAAATCCAAAAAAGAAAAAGTTTCTTTAGATATTTTCTCTTATATGAAAAATAAAGAATCAAAAATTTATTACTTTCTTGTAACTGGAGCTGTATTACTTTTAATTCTTACATCTCCTTCTTTTTTAACAAAAATATCAATAGAGACCATTCTACCTTTACTTTACACAGCTATAATGACACCTATATATGAAGAACTTATATTTAGATCTTACATATGGAATATTTTAAAAAAAGAAAATATGGATGAAATAAAAATCTACTTTTTGACGACAGTTCTATTTTCTGTTTATCATATTGGATATATTGATGAAATTATTATGACAAGTGGATTTAATCATATGGCATTAATTATTATGATTAAATGCTCACTAATGTTAAGTTATGGATTTTTCATAGGCTTTTTTAGGTATAGAATAAAAAACTCATACTCTTGTATATTAGTGCATGGTTTTATAAATATATTTGGAAGATAAAAATATTTGTAATTTATGAATTGTAACTAGTAATTAAGAACTATAATTAAAATAAGAAAATTAGTTGCTATGCAGGGGAGGGCAAGATGAAAAATATCTTTAGAGAGCTTAATGTAAAAGAAGATTTTTCAAAAGAGGAAGTCAAGGAATCTTATTTCAATTTAATGAAAAAATATTATGATGAGTTAAGTATAGATGATTCGGTTTTGTTCCTTGCACAAAAAAGAATAGATAGAGTAGACGAAGCTTTTGAAATGATTTCATCCATAAAAGATTTTGATTATTTAGAAGATAAGTATGATGTTTTATATAACATATGTGAAGAATTTAAAAAGAAAAAAAATTACAAGAAGGCTTTGTTAATATCAAATGAACTTATTGATTTTATACCGATTTTTCCAGATAGTTACTTGTTAAAGGCTGATATATTAGCAAAAATAAATGAACATGAAGAAGCAATTAAATATTTTGAAATTGCTGAAGAGATGGAGTATGAAATTAAAGAGGATCAATATATACAATATCATAAATCACAAAGTCAGATAGAAGCTAAAAAATATGAAGATGCGATTAAAACTTTAAAGAAAATTACCAAATTGTATGGAGATAATCCATTTTTCTTTTTTGACATTGCATGTTGTTATAAAGAATTAGGAGATGAAGAAATGTATAAACATTATTGTGAAAAGAGGGATAAATATTGGAGGGAACATGAAAATGATTAAGAGGGTGTAAGCCCTCTTTAATTATGTGAAGAAATAAATTTGTATTTATGATATTATTAATAATAAATGACAAATTTAGGGGGGACAAATATGAAATACAAATTATGCTTATTTGACTTTGATTATACTTTAGCGGATACAACTAATCCTATAGTAGAATGTTTTAGGCATACTTTTGAGACAATGAATATAGATGGTTTTGATAGAGAAAAAGCTATTAAAACTATCGGTATGACATTAGATGATGCCTTTCCAGAACTAACAGGAATAAAGGATGAAGAAAAGGTTCAAGAGCTTGTATCAATTTATAGAGTTAAATCAGATGAGATTACAATTCAAAATACTGTTTTATTTGAAGATACTGTTGAAACACTAAAGACTCTCAAGCAAAATGGAATAAAAGTGGGTATAGTATCTAGTAGAATGGGAGCTAGAATAGATAAAATACTAGAGCATTTAGATTGTAGAAAATACGTTGATTATATAATAGGCTATGAAAATGTGACCACTCATAAACCAAATCCAGAAGGTTTAATGAAAGCATTAGACTACTTTAATTGTAAAAAAGAAGATGTACTATATGTTGGAGATAGCTATATAGATGCTAAGGCAGCAGAAAATGGACAAATAGATTTTGTTGGAGTTACTACTGGAACTACATCACAAAATGATTTTAAAGAATATAATAATATTAAGATAGTAAATAATTTATCATCTATACTAGAGATTATATAGAATATATTATTTATTGTTTTAACATTTATTTAAAATGGGGGATACTTATGAAAGGTAAATTTGTAATAACTATTGGTAGAGAATACGGTAGTGGTGGTGGAGAAATAGGAAGAAAACTGGCTGCGTATTTTGATATACCATGCTATGATAAAGAATTACTAACTATAGTGGCCAAAGAAAGCGGATATTGCAAGGAATATTTTGAAAAATATGATGAAAAGCCATTAAAAGTTTTGAGTTACTTTGGATATGACTATGGATCAAATAATTTACCTATTAACCACCAATTATTTTTAAAACAGTTTAATTTGATACAAAAACTTGCCACTGAAAAATCTTGTATATTTGTTGGAAGAGCATCAAATTATGCTTTAAAAGAATTTGATAATGTATTTAATATATTTATTCATGGAGATTTTGAATTTAGAAGAAAAAGAGCTATAATTGAACATAATGTAAAGGAAGAAATAAGTGCTTCTGTTGTGAAAAAAATAGATAAAGAAAGAGCGTCTTATTATAAATACTACACAGACTCTTATTGGGGAGATGCAAAGAATTATCATTTATGTTTAGATACTAGCTTTATTGGCATAGATGAGGCTGTAAGGATGATAATAGACTTTGTTGAAAAAAAATTTAAATAATCAACTAATAGAGAGAATTAGTTAAAAAAGCTGGGTATATTTGATATGTTCAGCTTTTTAGATATTGAGAATTTATAATTTAAACATAAATAGGCTATATTAATTTAGTTTCACATAATTCTTTTGGAGTTGAAAAATGAATATTACACATACATTTACATTTTTCATGGGCTCCCCATGATGCTAAACCAAAGTCCATTTGAGCATTTCTAGCACACTCTATATCAAAATAAGTATCACCTACAAATAATGCGTCTTCAACTGAGACTTTTGACTGTTGAAGAATTTTTAGAAGTGAATCTGCATTTGGTTTTGGATGTTGAACTTCATCAATACAAACTACATAATCAAAATAATGATTAACATTGAAGTGTTTAACTGTTGTATCATATTCAAATCTAGTTTTAGAAGTAGCTATGGCTAAAATAACATTATTTTTTCTTAAGAATTCTAAAGTATTTTCAATCTCATCAAACAATTTAATTTCATCTTTATAATCATCAATATACTTAATCCACTTGCTATAACTAAACCCATTATCGCTAATACCAAAATTTGAGAAAACCGCATCTCCAGGCATACCAATAGCAAATTCTAAGTCTTCTAAGTTTACTTCTATATTATGATGTTTTTTTAAACATTTTTGCAGTCCTTTTAATACAGCAGATTCTGTATCTAATAATGTTCCATCAATATCAAAAATTATTAATTTATACATATATTACTCCTTTTAAACAGTATTTTGGCAATTTTAATCTTAATAAAAATTATATATTACTTTACAATAGAACGTATAGTATAAATCTTTTCAAGTTTTTTTGAAGTGATTTATACTGTTATATTTTTTTGCAATAAACAGTGAAAGACATTTGACTGTTTTATATTTAATAATGCTGATAGAATTTAATCATAGCAATTGGGGGGAGAAAAATGAAGAAGAGAACAAAAGAAATACTCTTTGAAATTATAGATAGAAATGACATAACAATATCATCTTTGGCAAAAAACTTTAGTGTATCCCAAAGAACAATAAGGAATGATTTAAATGATATTAATAATTTTCTTAAAGAAAATAGTATATCACTTTTATCCTTATGTAGTAATGGTAAGATTGAAAAAAAAGATGACATTAAGGATGCGTATGAATTAATTTCTGATAGAGATTTTTATACATATAAGTTATCAAAGGAAGAAAGAAAAATAATGATAGCTATTATACTTATAGAATCTTCAGAATATATTACACTTTCGAAAATTGCAGATACCCTTTATGTAAGTAGAGCAACCATAATAAATGATTTAGGAAGAGTTAAAGAATATTTAAAATCAGGGAATCTAACTGTCATATCTCATGCCAATAAAGGTTTAAGGCTTGATGGATTAGAAAGTGATAAAAGAAGCTTTTTATTAAATATTATTTTATCCGATAAAGATAATAAAAATTTAATCTCATCTATAAATAGTGAAAATTTATTGTTAAAAAGTGATATGGATAAAATACATAGGATTATTAATGAACAGGAACATACACATGAAAAATATCTTACTGACTTATCTTACTTAAAATTAAGGTCTTATTTGACTATAGCCATATTAAGGCTTAAAAAGGGTGAATTAATAGAAAAGCAAAATATTACTTGTAAAACCAAACTTCCTATGGCTCAAGATATATTTAAATATATTTCTCAATATTGTAATATTATGACAACAGTAGATGAAGAAATATTTTTAAGTAGAGTATTGAATGAATTGAGATATTTAAAAAAAGACAATGAAAATGAAAGTATGGTAAAAATTCAGCTTTTAACAAGACAATTTATAGAAGGCGTATCACATGAGTTAAAAATGAACTTAAATGATGATTATGATTTTTATCAAAATTTATCTAATCATTTAGAATCCATATTTAGAGCGAGAAATAATAATTTACAACCTAATGAATTTATAGATGCGGTGGTAATAAAAAATCCTAATGTTATTATGGCAGCTAGAAAACATATAGATATTATTGAAAAGTATACACAAAGAGAAATATGCGATATAGAGCTTGCTTATATAACGATTCATATTTGTGCAGCCATAGAAAGAAAGAAAAATCAAGAAATAGCCTTCCATGTGATTTTAGTATGTAACGGAGGTATAGGAACTTCACAGTTGCTTCTAGCTAAGCTAAAGACACATTATAATTTCCAAATAGTTGACATAGTATCATCTCATGATGAAAAAAACATAAATAATAGAAATGCTGACTTAGTAATATCAACGGTGCCATTAGAAAATATTAAAAATGATTATGTTATAGTATCTCCACTTTTTACAGATGAAGATTACATAAGATTAGGAAGTAAAATTGATGAAATTAGAAATGATAGAAATATTCCACCAAGAATTGAGAAAAAAGAAGTAACTGCAAAGGGGCTTTTAAATAAGTTAAAATCAGTTTTTATGGAATTTGAAGATAAAATGCCAGTAGAATTAACTGAAAAAGTTACAGATGCAATCTTAGATTACTTTGATGATGGAAGTCATGAAGAATTAGATTATACAAAACCATATCTTCATCACCTATTACCAAGTTCTAATATTAAATTAGATGTGGAGTGTGATAATTGGAGAGATGCAATTAAAATTTCCGCAAAAAAATTGCTAGATGATGGTTATATAGAAGAACGATACATAAGTAGTATGATTGCCAATATAGAAGAAAATGGTCCTTATGTAGTAATCTCAGAAGGATTTGCTATGCCTCATGAAGGTATAGACTCTGGAACTAAAAAAGTTGGAATGAACTTAATTAGGTTAAAAAATCCTATAATGTTTGGTGATGGTGAAGAAGGAGAAGAAGTAAAGTTTGTTTGTTGTTTAAGTGCAATAGATCATAATACACATTTAAAAGCCTTTTTTAACTTAGTAAACATGCTAGGTCAAGATAAATTTAAAGAAGCAATGGAAAATGCTAAAACTGAATATGAATTATCTGAAATTATAAGAAGATATGAATATAGCATCTAGGGAGGTGAAAAAGTTGGTTTGGGAACAACTAAAAGAAAATTTAATATTTCCGAAGCTAGAAGTTCAAGATAGCTCAGAAATAATGGAGGAAATGGGAAGTGAATTTATAAAAGAAGGTTTATGTAAGGGCAGCTATGTAAATGCTCTTATAAACCGTGAATCAGAATTTCCAACAGGAATAGATGTTGATGGATTTGGAATAGCAATACCTCATACAGATGTATCACATGTTAATGAGGCAGGAATTGGTATAGCCACATTAAAAGAACCTGTTAAATTTATACAAATGGGAACTGATGATGAAGAAGTAGATGCGAAAGTTATAGTAATGTTAGCTGTAGATGATCCTCAAAAACATTTATCAACTTTACAAAGTATATTAGGGATTCTACAAGATAAAAATGTATTATTCCAGTTATCAAATGCAAAAAACAAAGAAGATATAATAGAAATAATAAAAAATAAGGAGAATGAATAATTATGAAAAAGAAAGTAATAGTAGCATGCGGTGGAGCTGTGGCAACATCAACAATAGCAGCAAATAAAATAGTTGAATTAGGAAAGAAAAATGGAATAGAAATAGAAATTGCACAAGTTAGAATATCTGAAATAGAATCAAACTTAAGTGGTGCAAGCTTAATAGTTACAACTTCTAAAGTAAAAAGAGATTATGGTATACCTTTAATAACAGGAATGCCTTTTATATCAGGTGTAGGGGTAGAAAAAACTGAGAAAGCAATTTTAGAAGTATTACAAGGTTAGAAATTATATTTATATAAAACTAAGGAGGAATTACCATGGGAATATTTGGTGATATAATCAATTATATCATAGGTCTTGGGGCATCAGTTATGCTTCCACTTGTAATTGCAGTTTTAAGTATATGTGTTGGTGTTAAAGTTGGTAAGTCAGTTAGGTCAGGTTTAATGATCGGTGTAGGATTTGTTGGTCTTGGACTTATAGTAGACATGATGAATGCTCAACTTGGACCTGCAGCGCAAGCAATGTCTGAAAACTTTGGCCTTTCAATGAGTGTAGTTGATATAGGATGGCCTGGAGCATCACCTATGACTTGGGCATCTAATATAGCAACTGTAGCAATACCAATAGCAATAGCAGTAAATATAATAATGTTAGCTTTAAAATGGACAAAAACTGTAAATATAGATATATGGAATATATGGCATATGACGTTTACAGGAGCAATAGCATATGTGGCAACAGGTAACTTCTGGATAGGTATATTAGGAGTAATAGTTCATGCGGCTATAGCATATAAACTAGGTGATATATGGGCACCTTTAATGACAGATTATTTTGAATTAGATGGACTTACAGTACCACATGGTACGTCTGCATACTTAGCACCAGTAGCTTGTGTTATAGATTGGGTAATAGAAAAAATACCAGGAATAAGAGATATAGATATAACAGCAGATTCTTTACAAGAAAAGGTTGGAGTTCTTGGAGAACCAATAGTAATAGGTGGTATATTAGGAGCTTTAGTAGGATTTTTAGCTGGTTATAATTTTTCAGCTTCATTACAATTAGGTGTAAAAATGTCAGCAGTAATGGTACTAATGCCTAAAGTTGTAAAATGTATAATGGAAGGATTAATGCCAATATCAGAAAGAGCAAAAGAAATATTATCTAAGAAATATGATAACTCTGAATTCTATATAGGATTAGATCCTGCTATATTACTAGGGGATCCACAAGTTGTAACAGCAGGACTAATATTTATACCTCTTACTATATTAATAGCTGTTATTGTTCCGGGTAACGTTATCCTGCCATTTGGGGATTTAGCAACAATAGGATTTTTTATAGCAATTGCAGTAGCAGTACATAAAGGAAATCTATTTAGAACTATAATTTCAGGATCATTCATAATGTATTTCACGATATGGATAGCAAACCAAACTATACCTTGGGTAACAAAGTTAGCAGAAACTACAAATTCTATGAATGGTGCATCTCAATTAGCTGCACTAGACCAAGGTGGAGCACCAATAACTTATGTGTTCACAGAAATATTTACTAGAGATAATATACCAGGAATGTTAATAGTAGGTGGTATATATGTACTATGTTTAGTATTTGCTGTTAGAACATCTAAGCAACGTGCAAAAGCATTAAAAGAGGAAAATATAGCTTAAGGTTAAGAAATATATACTTACTAAGTGATAACTAATGTATTAGTTATCACTTAGTATAACATATATTTTTTTTTATACCTTTTGAGCTTAATTAGAATAAAGAGGAGGAAGTATAATGCCATTAGTTACGACAAAAGAGATATTAATAAAAGCACAAGAAGGGAAATATGCAGTAGGTGCCTTCAACGTGGAAAACATGGAAATGGTTATGGCTGTAATAGAAGCTGCAGAACAATTAAACTCACCTGTAATTATGCAAACTACACCATCAACAGTTAAGTATGCAGGTATTGATTATTATTTATCCAATGTAAGTTCAGCAGCAAAAAAATCTAGGGTGCCAGTAGCAATGCATTTAGATCATGGAAGTAGTTTTGATTTAGCTATGCAAGCATTTAGAGGTGGATATACATCCATTATGATTGATGGCTCCCACAGTGTTTTTGAAGAAAATATAGAAATAACAAAGAGAGTTGTAGATGCATGTAAACCTTCATCTATTCCTGTGGAAGCTGAACTAGGAAAAGTAGGTGGAAAAGAAGATGATTTGGATGGCGGATGTGGAGGATATACAGATCCTAAAGAAGCAAAAGAATTTGTAGAAAGAACAAATGTAGATTCTCTTGCAGTAGCTATAGGAACAGCTCATGGAGTTTATGATGGAATTCCAAAGTTGGATTTAGATAGATTGAGTGAAATAAGAGAACTTGTAGATGTACCTTTAGTTTTACATGGTGCTTCTGGATTGTCAGAAGAAGCTATAAAAGAAAGTATAAACAGAGGAATCTGCAAAGTGAATTTTGCCACAGAATTAAGAATTGCTTATACAGAGGGGGTAAAAAAGACATTAGAAAAAAATCCAGAAACAATAGATCCAAAGAAATATGGAAAAGTTGCCATGGAAAATGTTAAAGAGTTAGTAAAAAATAGAATTAACATGTGTGGTTCAATAGATAAAGCATAAGAAAGAAGGGATATGACTATGATGAAAGCAGGCGTAGTTCATGGTAGAGAAGATATAAGATTTGAAGATATAAATAAACCTATTCCAAAAGAAAATCAGGTTTTAATAAAAGTAAAATATACAGGAATTTGTGGATCGGATGTACCGAGAGTGAATGCAGACGCATGCCACTTTTATCCTAATGTGTTAGGGCACGAATTCTCTGGTGTAATAGAAGAAATCGGTAAAGAAGTTACTTCTCTAAAAATTGGAGATAGGGTAGCAGGGGTTCCTTTAGTTACTTGTATGAAGTGTGAAGATTGTCAAAGCGGAAATCATGCTCTTTGTAAACACTATAGTTTTATAGGCTCTAGAGAATTTGGAAGTTTTGCAGAATATGTAGTAGTTCCAGAAAGAAACGCAGTAAAATTTGAAGATGAAGTTACTTTTGAACAAGGTGCATTTTTTGAACCAGCTACAGTAGCACTACATGGATTACAGAGAGTACTTTATGAGGGGGGAAAAACTGTTGCAATTTTAGGTGGAGGAACAATTGGTTTATTTACAATGCAATGGGCTAAAATATTTGGAGCTAAGAAAGTTGTAGTATTTGATATAAATAAGGAAAGATTAGAACTTGCTAAAACTTTAGGTTCGGATGCAGTAATAAATACATTAGAAGAAAATTTCATGAAAAATGCATTAGAATTAACAAATAATAGAGGATTTGACTATGTTTATGAAACAGCAGGAAATACAATAACAATGAAGATGGCATTTGAATTAGCTGCCAATAAATCTAATATATGTTTTATAGGAACTCCTACAAAAGAAATTACTTTCTCAGTAAAAGAATGGGAGCAAATGAATAGAAAAGAATTTAATTTAACAGGATCTTGGATGTCTTATAGCGCTCCATTCCCAGGGAAAGAGTGGGAATTAACTGCTCATTATTTTAAAACTGGAGAATTAAAATTTGATGAATCATTAATTTATAAAAAAATTCCTTTAAGGGAAATACCAGCTGCCTTTGAAATGTACAAAAATAACCAGGTAAAAGGGAAAATATTAATAGATAGTGAAGAAGTATAAGGGAGAGAATTAAATGATTACAACTGTAACTTTAAATGTATCTGTTGATAAGGCATATAAGATAAAAGGGTGTGTGGAGTCAGGCAAAGTTATTAGAGTATTAGAATGTAATAATACTGCTGGAGGAAAAGGGTTAAATGTATCTAGAGTAATTTCTCTTTGTAAAGAAGAAGTTTTAGCTACTGGATTTGTAGGTGGACATTGTGGATCATTGGCTGAAGAAATATTGAAAGAAGATAATATAAAAAATCAATTTACACATGTAAAAAGTGAAACTAGAAATTGCATAAACATATTAGATGAGAATAATATATCTACAGAGTTTTTAGAAAAAGGACCTTTCATTAGTGAAGATGAAATAAATAAATTTATATGTGACTTTGATAAAATAATAAATAGTAGCAATATTATTACTATTTCTGGCAGTGTGCCTCAAGGTGTGTCCACTGATATTTATGCAACGTTAATAAAAATGATAAAGCATAAAAATAAAAAAGTTATTTTAGATGCATCAGGTGATTTGCTAAAAGAGGGCATAAAAGCTTTACCAACCATGATAAAGCCTAATAGTGAAGAAATGGAAAACTTATTAGGTGTTAGTATAAATAATAGAAAAGAAGTAATCAATAGTGCCATAAAACTTTATGAGAGTGGAATAGAGCTAGTTGTTGTATCTCTTGGAAAGGACGGAGCATTATTAGCTTGCAAAGAAGGTGTTTATCATGGAAAACCTCCTAAAATAAATGTTGTTAACACTGTAGGGTGTGGAGATTCTATGGTTGCCGCGTTTGCAGTTGCAATGGAAAGAGAATATTCAAATATAGATAGCTTAAAATATGCTATATCAATTTCTGCTGCTAATGCAATGACTTTCTCAACAGGAAATTTCAACTCAGAAGAGGCAGATAATATATTGAAAAATATAATAATTGAGAAGATTTATTAATAAAGATATAGATAAGTTTAATTATGAAACTTATCTATATTTTTTTTATAAATAAAAATATATCTAATAATGTCACTAAAGGTACATACAAAGAATAAAATATTGAAGAGGTATATTAAATAAGATAGTAATTAAAATATGGGAGGAGATAATAAAATGGTTATGAAAGATAATTCAAAAAATAATAGTTGTGAGGAGTGTAAAAAATGTGAAAAAACTTGTCCTTGTGGCTGTGAAAAAATATGCATATGTAAATGTGATAAGCTATCTTATAACAATAATGATTGTTGCTATTTACAACCAAAAGATATATGTATAGTTCAGGTTAATGATCCTAAATTATTTCAAATAATAACTGATAATCAAAATTTATATCTTACAGCTGCACCTCTTGAAATAAATACATCATCATATAAAATTGAATCAAGTGTTATTCAAAGGCCTAATGATACTTTGACAATTAATGAATTAGGAATTTATTCAATATATGTTTCTCTAAAATATAGTTTTAAATTTAATGAAAATGCAAAAGAAGGAAATATACTTAGAGTAGATTTTAAGATAAATGGAAATAGTGAAGAATTATTTGCAATGGAGAATACAATTATTGTACCAAATATTGATGATGGAGAAAGTGAAGAAATAAGTAATACAATTCAAGGTACTAAATTACAGGTTGTAGAAGAAAATTTACCTTATAAAATTAATATTTCATTAAAGAAATTTGGATTTGACTTAACAGTTTTGAATCAAATAATAATTTCGGACTTGATTTTAATTGTTGAAAAAATAATTTAGATAAGCAAATAAACCGATAATGTTACAGTGAGTTTTATCGGTTTATTTTTTTATATAAAGTGTAGTTTTGGGTTCAGCATAAGAATACCAAGTATAACAATTAAAATTCCTGTATATTTGTATATTCTTTCGTTGAATGATTTACACATTCTAGATGAAATATAAGCGAATGATAGCATAATAGGAAGTGTTCCTAAGGAAAATACAAACATAGATGAAGCACCCATTATAAAGCTACCGCTAGATAGAGCATATAGTTGCATAGTTTTTAGAGGACCACATGGCAAAAAACCACTCAAATAGCCGACTATAAATGGATTTTTATGATTATTTACACAAGTACTCTTTTTAAAAAATATGGGAACCCTAATATTATTTAACATTTTAATTCCAATCATATGTAGTCCAGAAATTATCATAAAAACACCAGCAATTATTTTTATAAAGTTTTGAATCTGTATAGTGGAAGAAAAAATTGAACCAAGAGCACCGACAATTCCTCCAATAATAGTATAAGAGATTATACGTCCACTATTGTAAAGTAATGCAATTTTAAAAGATGATTTTTTATCCTTTATATTTTCGTATTTATTTATGGTCTGTGTAAGCAAAATACCCCCGCACATTCCCACGCAATGAAATGATGTAAAAAAACCAAGTACAAATAACATAATAAAAGAAGTTTCAATACTTGTGAAAGAAGTATTTGATCCTGTTAAAGGATTATTTCCCAGGAAAAACATGGATATGATAATAATACTTAAACCTAAAACTTTTATTAACATATTGTTACTTGATGAAAATCCAGAGTTTTTAATGGCTAATTTTATTTTATCATCATTGCATAGTCCATTTTCATAAGTTACTATGACCATAGAGTTATTATGATCAGCCTTTATATTTATAATACCTTGTAGTTTATTAATTTCTTCTTCAACTGCCACTTCACAAGAGTGACATTTCATTCCATAGACATGAAAGAACTTAGTAATTTTACTCATAATTTCACCTCAATTTTAAATAAACTTATATCATGTATATTATATTCTGAAATTATGAAAAAATAATGAAGAATAGTAATACTTAAGCTAAAAAATTCATAAAAAATATATAATTCTATGATATTGTAAAATTATAAGGAAATTTTAGGAGGAATTATGTTTAATATATTATTAGTTGATGATGAAAAAAAAATAACAGAAGTTGTAAAAGCTTATCTAGATAAAGAAGGTTACAATACTTTGGTAGCTCATGATGGAAATAAAGCATTGAATTTATTTGATAATAATGAATTTGATTTAGTAATTTTAGATAGAATGCTACCGGATATAAGTGGTGAAGAAATCTGTGAGAAAATAAGACAAACATCCTTAGTGCATATAATAATGTTAACAGCGAAAACTGAAGATGAAGATAAAATAGATGGATTTAACTTGGGATGTGACGATTATGTTTGTAAACCGTTTAATGTGAAGGAATTAGTTTTAAGAGTTAAGGCAGCACTTAGAAAAATAAAAAAAGAAGAGATTATAAAGGTTAATGATGAAATAGAAATTAATACATTATCACATGAAGTTAAAATAAGAGATAAGGATGTAAATTTAACAAATACAGAATATAAGTTATTATTTTTATTCGTAAATAATCAAAAGAAGATTTTTACTAGAGAAGAATTATTAGAGTTAGTTACAGATGATTATTATGAAAAGTTTGATAGAATTATAGATGCTCATATTAAAAATTTAAGGCAAAAAATAGAAGAAGATACTAAAAAACCAAAAATAATACAAACAGTTTATGGAGTGGGGTATAAATTTGGAATTTAACAAGAAAAAATTAAACCTTAATAAGAAGTTAATATTTTATTTAGCTATGGTAATGATAGGAATTATACTAATAATGGCTGTAAGTATTAACTTATCAGTAGAAAAGAAAATTATATATTATTCTTCAAATATGGTGGAATTATCTAAACAATCCTTAACTAAAAATAGAAATTTATTTTTACAAGATATTACTAACTTAATCATAGGAATATCTTTACTTATGATTATTGTTTCAATATCAATTTCTATTTTTTTATCTCAAAAAATTTCAAAACCTATAATTGTTGTGTCAAAAATGACAGACTTTATAAAAAGAGGAGGATATGATCAAACGCTAGAATATGAAAGTTATATTGTGGAAATAGATGACTTAATAAATTCTATTAATGAGCTATCAAGAGAATTATATAGAATGGAGAATATGAGAAAAAAATTAACATCAGATATTTCTCATGAACTTAGAACTCCTTTAACAAGTATACAAACACATTTAGAGGCAATGATTGATGGCATATGGGAACCATCACCAGAAAGATTAAACAGTGTAAACGAAGAAGTAATTAGGCTTAACCACTTAGTAAATCAATTAAAAAATCTTACTAAGTATGATAGTGAAAAAAATAAATTGGAGATAAGTGATGTTGATTTAAAGCAATTAATCAAAAATATTATATATAATAATCAAAGCTTTGCATTTGAGAAAAATATAGAAATAGAATATGATTTGAAAGAAATCATAGCAAGAGTGGATAAAGAAAAAATAACTCAAGTTATAGTTAATTTAATATCCAACGCTATAAGATATACAAATTGTAATTGTAAAATAGAAGGGAAAATTATTATTAAATTATATAAAGAAGATGATTTTATTAAAATAATTATAAAAGACAATGGGATAGGAATACCAGAAGAAAGTTTGGATTATATATTTGAAAGATTTTATAGAGTAGATAAATCAAGGTGTAGAAATACAGGAGGAACAGGAATAGGACTTACCATATGCAAATCTATAATTGATTTACATAAAGGAAAAATAGAAGTTAAAAGCAAAGTAAATGAAGGCAGTGAATTTATAATTACTCTTCCTGCTTAAAAATTTTTACCTTCATAAAATATTCATAAAGTTATTATAGGATGTTATTGTAGAAAGATAATAAAACTAAAAATGACTTATGAAAGGAGAAAAAATATGGATACTAAAATAAATGTTGATGATTTGAAAATAAGTGGAATGACATGCGCATCTTGTGCAAAAGCAGTAGAAAGAGCAGTAAAAAAATTAGATTCAAGCGTTGAAGCTAGCGTTAATATGGCAACAGAAAAATTGAGTATATCTTATGATAAAGAAAAAGTAAAAAAAGAAGATATAGAAAGTGCTATAGAGAAAGTTGGCTTTACAGTAGTAAAAGAAGAGAAAGATAAAGAAGTAATAATACCCATAGGTGGAATGACATGTGCATCTTGTGTAAAAGCCGTGGAAAGAGCAGTTAAAAAACTAGATGGAGTAAAAGATGTTCAAGTTAATTTAGCGACAGAAAAAGCAATAATAAATTATATACCAAGTAAAGTAAAGTTATATGAAATAAAAGATATTATTGAAAAAGCTGGATTTAAAGTCTTGGAAATGGAAAAGAAAGTATCAGTTGATGATGATAAATTAAGAAAAGAAAAAGAAATGAAAATCTTACTTACTAAATTTGTAATATCAGCTATATTTGCAGTTCCATTATTCTATATAGCAATGGGTAACATGATACCAGAACCAATTGGACCATTACCACTACCAAAAATAATAGACCCTAGTGTGAATCCCTTAAATTTTGCCCTTACTCAATTATTTTTAACTATACCAATAGCTATAGCAGGAAATAAGTTTTTCTCTAAAGGAGTTAAATCCATGATAGCTAAAGCGCCAACTATGGACTCATTAATTACTATAGGAACAAGTGCAGCTCTTATATATAGTTTATATTCAATATATCTAGTAGTTGGTGGAGATCATATGGCTGTACATCATATGTACTTTGAAAGCGCAGGTGTAATAATTACTCTTGTATTACTTGGAAAATATTTTGAAACTCGTGCTAAAGGAAAAACAGGAGAAGCTATTAAAAAGCTAATGGGGCTAAGCCCTAAAACGGCTATTATAGTTAAGCACGATAAGGAAATAGAAATACCAATAGAAGAAGTTGAAGTTGGAGATATTATATTAGTTAAGCCAGGATCTAGAATACCAGTAGATGGTACCGTTATAGAGGGTTATACATCGGTAGATGAATCAATGCTAACAGGTGAAAGTATACCGGTAGAAAAAAATATTGGTAGTTCAGTAGTAGGTGCTAGTATAAATAAAAATGGAACTATAAGATTTAGAGCTGAAAAAGTTGGTAGTGATACAGCAATATCTCAAATAATTAAATTAGTAGAAGATGCTCAAGGTTCAAAAGCACCAATAGCAAAATTAGCTGATATAATCGCAGGTTATTTTGTTCCAGTTGTTGTAGTTATAGCTATAATTGCAGGACTTGCTTGGTTTATATCAGGTAAAGGAGCAGTGTTTTCACTAACAGTATTTATAGCAGTTTTAGTTATAGCTTGTCCATGTGCATTAGGTCTTGCAACGCCTACAGCTATAATGGTTGGAACAGGTAAAGGTGCAGAAAATGGTATTTTGATTAAAGGTGGAGAAGCATTAGAAACTACTCATAAAATTAATACTATAGTATTTGATAAAACAGGTACAATTACTGAAGGTAAACCAATAGTTACAAATATAATAACACATGGAAATATTACAGAAGAAGAGTTATTAAAGGTAGCAGCAAGTGCAGAAAAATCTTCAGAACATCCTTTAGGAGAAGCTATAGTCAGAGATTGTGAAGAAAAAAATCTTGAATTTTATAAGTTGGATAAATTTATGGCAATACCAGGTCATGGTATTGAAGTTGTCATAAATGGAAGTGATCTTTTACTTGGAAACAAAAAGTTAATGATAAATAAAAATATAGACTTTGAAGATTTAGAAGAAAAATCTGACAAGCTTGCAAGTGAAGGAAAAACACCTATGTACATTGCAATTAATAACAAAATAGGTGGAATAATAGCTGTTGCCGATGTAGTTAAAGAGAGCAGTGCAAAAGCTATTAAAAAGCTTCATGATATGGGAATAGAAGTTGCTATGATTACTGGAGATAATAAAAAGACAGCTCAGGCAATTGCTTCTCAAGTTGGAATAGATAGAGTTTTAGCAGAAGTTTTACCAAAAGATAAATCTAGTGAAGTTAAAAAACTTCAAGAGGAAGGTAAATTTGTTGCCATGGTTGGTGATGGAATAAATGATGCACCGGCTTTAGCTCAAGCAGATATTGGAATAGCCATAGGAAGTGGTACAGATGTGGCTATGGAATCGGCAGATATTGTTTTAATGAGAAGTGATTTATTAGATGTACCAACTGCAATAAGGCTTAGTAAAAGTACAATGACTAATATAAAAGAAAACTTATTCTGGGCATTTGGATACAATGTGATAGGTATACCGGTAGCAGCAGGTGTTTTATATTTATTTGGAGGTCCACTTTTAAGTCCAGTAATAGCAGCTCTTGCCATGGCATTTAGTTCAACATCAGTTTTATTAAATGCATTAAGACTAAAAAGGTTTAAAGTAGAAAAATAAAATAGGAGAAAAATTATGAGCATAAAAATAATACATCATATTTGTATTCAAACAGAAAACTATAAAGAGTCATTAAACTTTTATAAAAATATTTTAGGTTTTGAAGTAATAAATGAAACAAAGAATTTTCATGGAAGAAATTATAATACATGGTTAAAATTAGAGAGCTTTATGATAGAATTACAAACACCTAAAAATAATGATAATTTCAACCCATGGAGTAATTTAAATGCAGGGCCAGTGCATATGGGATTTATAGTAGATAATGTTGAAGAAGAATATGATAGAATAAAAAATCTAGGGTATACAGATTTTAAAGTTAAAAATGGCGAAATAGTTTACAAAGTAGAAGGTGAAAGTTTATTTAAAATAAAAGCGCCAGAGGGAACAGAAATAGAAATAAGAGATACAGATATAAAATAGAAATTAAAAATTTAATTATGGATTATCTAGAACTTAAAATTTCATTTAAATTTAATCCTATGTTAAAATAAAAAATTGGGGCTGTCGCACTAAAAAAATAGGGCGATGCCCTTTTTGCATAAAAAAATAAATCCCAAGTTCAAAAGATCTTGGGATTTTTGTATAATTATTTTATGACCAAACAAAATATTATACAAATTGATTATACTAAGTATGGTGATAATTATCAATTAAAATTACCACTAGAGATTGATTATTTAATTCCAAAAGATGATTCAGTGAGGTTATTAAGTCAAACTATAGAGGAGATGAATTTAGAAAAGTTATATCAGACTTATTCTCGAATTAGAGAAAATACAATAACCCCAAGAGAAATGTTAAAAATCATTGTTTACGGATATATGAATAGCTTATATTCTTCAAGAAAAATAGAAAATGCATGCAAAAGAGATGTTAATTTTATGTATCTTTTAGGCGGAGCCTCCGCTCCAGATCATTCAACAATTGCCAGATTTCGTAGTATACATTTCGCACCAGTATCTGAAGAATTACTTGCCCAATTAGCAAATATGCTTGCAGATAAAAATGAAATTTCAAAAGAAACAATATTTATAGATGGTACTAAAATAGAAGCGTCATCTAATAGATATACTTTTGTTTGGAAAAAAGCTGTAACAAAAAATATGCAAAAAATGATGGATAAAATACCTAATTTCGTTTTAAAATGTGAACAAGATTTTGGTATCAAATTAATTTATAAAAACAAAATCAAAATGCATCATCTAAAAAAATTACTAAAAAAACTTAAGAAAATAGCAAATGAAGAAGATGTTGTATTTGTTTATGGTAAAGGTAAAAGAAAATCGCCTATTCAAAAATCTATTGAAGAATTAGATAGCTATATTGATAGATTAAAAAAATACACTAAAGATTTACATATAATGGGTGAACGTAATAGCTACTCTAAAACAGATAAAGATGCCACTTTCATGAGAATGAAGGAAGATCATATGAAAAATGGTCAATTAAAACCTGCTTACAACGTTCAGTTTGGAGTTGATTCTGAATATATAGTCTGGATAAGTGCAGGACCTCAACCAGCTGACACAACTACTCTAATACCATTTTTACAAAATGCAGAGTCATATTTAAGTTTTAAATATCCTAAAGTAATAACTGATTCAGGATATGAAAGTGAAGAAAACTATGTACATCTAGAAAAAAATGGACAACAATCATTTATAAAACCAGCTAATTATGAAATTAGTAAAACAAGAAAATATAAAAATGATATTGGTAGAATGGATAATATGTCTTACAACGATAAAGATGACTATTATCTATGTAAAAACAATAAGAAATTAACTGTTACTAGCACAAAAACCAGAAAAAGTACAACTGGATACAAGTGTGAAATAACTTGTTATATGTGCGAAGATTGTAAAGGATGTCAATTTAAAACTAAATGCATTAAAGGAAATAACTGTAAAACTCCTTTAGAAGATAGAACTAAAAAACTTAATATTTCAAAAGTATTTAATGAAAAACGTAAAGGAAATTTACAAAGAATAGTGAGTACCGAAGGTATTCAACTAAGAATGAATAGAAGTATTCAAGCCGAAGGAGCATTCGCTCAAATAAAACAAAACATGGAATTTAGAAGGTTTTTATGTAAAGGTGAAAAAAATATTTTAGCGGAATGTATTTTATTAGGAATGGCTTATAACATAAATAAATTGCATAATAAAATACAAAATGGAAAATGTAAAACATCCCTTCATCCTTTAAAGAAAATCGCTTAATTTTAATATAGATAGCTAAAAAAACGGTATTTCAAATACCTTTATTTGTCATGCTTATTTTTAGTAAATATAAGTGAAATAAAATTATTTTCAGTAGTTTTGAGTTTTAAATAAGTAAAAAGGAGCTATCGCCCAACGATTTTTCAATCGTTTATGCGACAGCCTCAATTTTTTATTTATATAATTTTATAAAATAATTTATGCATGTTTAAATGTAGAACAATTTGTTTCAGTATAGATGTTAACATTTGTTCCACTTACATTAATATTTTCGGCAGTGCAAGCTAAGTTTCTATTGTATACACAAGTTTGGACTGTACAAACTAGAGCATCACATTCACCAGAAGAATTTGTATTATTAGTTAAAGTAGAATAATCTCTTTCATCTAGGAAGTTTCCACAACATGTATTACATGAATCTTTTGCTTTACCACCCTTAATATTAACTATATTTGAATAACAAACACTAGATTTATTATGTGAACAATTAGTTACATTGCAATTAATTTTCGCCATTTCAAAACCTCCTATTTAGAAAAATATCTATCTAATAAACCTTTAAAAGCTCTACCATGTCGAGCTTCGTCTTTACACATTTCATGAACAGTATCATGAATAGCATCTAGATTAGCTTTTTTAGCAGCTGTAGCTAATTCTTTTTTGCCTGAACAAGCACCGAATTCAGCTTCAACTCTAGCAGATAGATTTTGTTTAGTGCTAGGGTAAACAACTTCGCCTAATATCTCAGCAAATTTAGAAGCATGCTCAGCCTCTTCCCAAGCTATTCTTTTATAAGCTTCTGCAACCTCAGGATAACCTTCTCTATCAGCTTGTCTACTCATAGCAATGTACATTCCAACTTCTGTACATTCACCCATAAAATTAGCTCTTAAACCCTCAATTATTTCAGGGTCTATATCTTTTGCAATACCTATTCTGTGTTCGTCTGCCCATACCATTTCTTCTTTAGATTCTATGAATTTGTCAGCTCCAACTTTACAAATTGGACAAACTTCAGGAGGGGCATCTCCTTCATGTATATATCCACAAACAGTACAAATAAATTTTTTCATTCATTACACTCCTTTGTTTATTTATGTAACAATTTTATTATTTTCATAAATGAAGGAAGATATGCATTTCAAAAATTGGAACATATATACAAATTACTTCGATATTAATTGATAATAAATATTATTTTTAGTAATATGAGAATATAAAATGATTTTATGAGGTTATGCAAATGAAAAATGAGGTGAAGTTAGTGAATTTTAACAATATTTCTTATTTAAGAGAAGGTAGTAATAAGCAAAAGAAATGTTACAAGATACTTACAAAAACAAATATATTTAACATATTAAAAGATTATATGCCAATATTAGTTGGAACAATACCATTGAATATAGATATTGAAAGTAGTGATTTAGATATAGTTTGCCAAGTTGATGATTTTGAGATATTTGAAAATACACTATTTGATAATTTTAGCAAATATAAATATTTTAGAATAGAGCATAAAGAAAAAAATATTACTGTATGTAATTTTATCGTAGAAAGTATGGAAATAGAAATATATGCTTCAAATGAACAATCCCATAAAACTAATGGATATAGACATATGATAATTGAATATAAATTATTAAATTTATATGGAGAAAAATTTAGGAAAAGCATAATTGAATTAAAAAAAGAAGGTATAAAAACAGAACCTGCTTTTGCAAAATTACTTAATTTAAATGGAAATCCATATGAAGAATTATTAAAATGCAAAGGATATTTACTTGATAAAACCTATTAATTTTATAGCATAGGCTTATTATACCTCAATTGTTTTTTAATTTAATAATATAAATGAGTAACAGTTTAAATTGTTACTCATTTATATTATTTGTAAATTCCTATATTATAAAAAACTGTTTTATTATTACCACAATTTTTATAAGAGTGATTTAAGCTACCATCAAACTTTAATGAATGATTTTTTTCTAATATAAAAGTCTTATCTTCAATAGTAAGTTCTAAGGAACCCTCTGTAACCATAACTATTTCTTCCAATAAATTTTTATGAGTTGCAGATGTATGCTTACGGTTTACATCTAATTCTATAATAAATACGTCCATTCCACTTTTGGAATCAAAGGGAAAAATAGGAAATAGTCTCATATGACTATCTTCTTCTTGAACTACCTCAACATCTTCTTTCTTTACAAGAACTAATTCTCCAGAGTTATCGTCTAAAAGAGAAGTAAAGTTAACTTTAAGACCAGAAGAAATTTTCCATAAAGTTGAGATTGTAGGACTAGATTCACCTCTTTCAATTTGGCCTAACATGGGCTTACTAACGCCAGTTAATTTAGATGCTTCATCTAAGCTTAGTCCTAAATCGTTTCGTAATTTTCTTAAGTTTTGCCCAACTTTTGGGATTTGTGTCATCATAAATTCATCTCCATAATTTATTGTGGCTATTTGTATTTCATGACTTCAACACCGCAGTTCTTAACTACTTCTTCTAATTTTTTCATGGTTTTATCACTTGGAGTTTCATATTTATAAATATAATCCTCCAAACCTAAGTTTTTGTACTTGTCTATACCAAACATATGATAAGGAAGAAGTTCTATTTTAGGTGATTTAATATTTTTCTTTACAAACTGAGATGTGGAAGTAATATTTTCAATATCATCATTAAATCCTGGAATAACAGGAATTCTTACAACCATACTTTTGTTTATTTTAGCCATTCTTATTATATTTTCAAGGATTAATTCATTGCCAAGACCTGTGTATTCTTTATGTTTATTGCTATCCATATTTTTTATATCAACAAATATATGATTTAGCTTTTGAAAGATATCTTTGCATTTGTCAAAGTTAAAAACTCCGCAAGTTTCTATGGCAGTATGAATTCCTTTATTATAAAAATGATAAACCAGATCTCTTAAAAATTCAAGTTGATAAGTAGGCTCACCACCGGAAAATGTTATGCCACCATTTGAATTTAAAAAGAAAACTAAGTCTTTTTCAATAGATTTTATAACATCATCAACAGTTATAATATGAGTCATCTGACTTATGGCATTTTGAGGACAGTTCTTAACACATTCACCACATAAATCACATTTTTCATTTATTTCATTTCTATTAAATAAAGAAGAAATATTTTTGTGACAGACACTTATGCATTTTTTACAATCTATACAATGTTCTCTTGAAACGCCTAGTTTTACAATTCCACTCCATGAATCAGGATTAGAGCACCATCTACATTTTAGAGGACAGCCTTCTAAAAATACAGTAGTTCTTATTCCATCACCATCATTAACTGAAAATTTTTGTATACGTACAACTTTTCCACTAGTAGTCATTATTATCACCAACTAAAACTCACAGTGAGCATTTCTAGCTATAATTGCATCTTGCATTTCTCTTGATAAGTTAACAAATTGAGTAGAATATCCTGCAACTCTAACTAATAAATCTCTATATTCATCTGGGTTTTCTTGTGCTTTTAACAAAATTTCATTTGATACAGTATTAAATTGAACATGAAATGCTCCAAGAGCAAAATAAGATTGTATCATAGATGCTAAGTTTCTTTGGCCCCTAGGTGTAGAAACTAAATCATGATTTAATCTTAAGTTAAGTAGTGTACCACCAGAGTGTAAATCATGATTTATCTTAGCAGCTGACTTCATTGCAGCAAGAGGAGTATCTATATCAGTTCCTGCATAAGGAGAAACTCCTTCCGTAAGGGGAGCTCCAGCTTTTCTACCATCTGGAGTGGCTCCAATTATTCTACCTGTGGGAATATAATTTGATATTCCCATAAAAGCAGAGTTAAATGGAGAACCAAATATATCTTTGTATTGTCTTGTTTCGTGATAATAAAAGTTTGATATTTCTAAAGCTATTTGGTCCACATAATCATTATCATTTCCGTATTTGGGAACAGTCTCAGTTAATTTTCTTAGCTCATCATGACCTTCCCAGTTGTCATTTAGTGCTTTAGCTATTTCATCTAAAGTAGTAACTTGGTCTTCAAATACTAATTTTTTTATTATAGCTAAACAGTTTGATACTTGGCCTAGACCTATTCCAGTAAGTACAGGACCTACATTATATTTTGCTCCCCCTTTAGATAAATCCAAACCTTTTTCAAAACATCCATCTACACATATTGATAAAAATGGTCTTGGAACAACTTCTGTATGAACAGTTTGAGCTATTGTACTTCCTATTACAGAATGTCTTATTAAGTAAGCAAATTGTTTATAGAAAGCTTCCATTAATTCTTCAAAAGAAGTAAAAGAAGTGATTTGTTTTTCAGATAACCCCATTTTTTCTCCAGTCATTCTAGAATAACCTTGATTCATGGCATATTCTAAAGCAGCAGAGAAGTTAATGTTTACAGCTGAAGTCCATTGACCAGTTTTCCTAAAATGAGGTACGACACAACCACAGTTATTCCAGTCTCTTGCATCATCGGGATCATATCCATTTTGAAGAAGCATTTGACAACCACATGAATCAGAATGGATGGCAGGGAATCCACTTCCACTAGCAACTAAGTCACAAACTGCCATTATAAAATCATCAGGAGCTCCTGGATGAATTCTTACACTAAGACCTGGTTGATGAGTTTTTATATCTTTTGTTGCTTTTAAGCAAAGATAAGATAAATCGTTAGTTGCATCAGAGCCGTCACGTTTTTTACCGCCTACGGTTAAGTTTTGGAATTGGTTATATCCAGCAAAATAACCAGATGTATTTTCTGATATTGTCCAAATCCATTCAGAGAACTTTAACCATAAAGCTTCTATTAATTCTAAAGCATCATCTTCAGTAATAAGACCTATTTTAATATCATTTTCATAATAAGGATACATGTATTGATCAAATCTTCCAGGATTTAAAGCCAAGGGGTTTTCAGTTATGATTGCACCTAATTGAACGAACCAAACAAATTGAATTGCTTCATAAAAACTTTGAGGAGGATTAGCAGGAACCTTTCTACATACTTCTCCTATTTTTATTAATTCTGCTTTTCTAGTTTCATTTTCTTCATTTTTACTCATTTCAAAGGCTAAATCAGAGTATCTTTTAGCTAAAGTCATAATTCCATCACAAGTTATAACTAAAGATTTGTAAAAATCTATTTTTTCTATATTTTCAGGAACAGCTATATCTAAAGTGTCTATCTTCTCTAATGCTTCTTCTTTTATTTTTATATATCCTTTTGGAAATAATATATCTTCGTAATCAGGAGTGACTTCACCAACAGCTTGGCGCCATTTTGAGTCATTATCTATAATTCCTGTATCAATTAATATTTTTGCAGTATCTTTAGGAACTCTTTTTAAAAATTTATCTTCAAGAGATTTACCATCCCAATATGGAAAAATTTCTTTTCTCATAAATTCTCTTTGATTATCATTCATTTCATAAGGATCCTGACTTCTAGTAGCGAATTTATCCATTTCTTTATCTACCCATTTCCATGAAAACTCAGGAGTAAGTATACCTGTTCTTTTAAATTCACCAGCAGCCCCCACCACAAGTTCATCTTCAAATATTGTTATTGGAAGTTTTTCACAAGCCGCTAAATAAGCTTTTGCACTTCTTATACACATAGGTTCTCCTTCGGTTTCTTTGTATGATTCAGTATAAATTTTAGTTCTTTCAGTACTTATAGCTGGTTTAGTGAAAACATATTCTTGTCTAAATTTTTCTATTCTTGTACTTATACTCATAATATACCCCTCCTAATTTTTATTTGTACGTTATTTTATATATTTGTTATATTATAGTGTATTAATTTTGAGATATCCACATAAAGATTAGTAAAAAGAAAAAATATATTTATAGATAAAAACTATAAAAGTATAAAATATATTTAATATTTCAATACATAAAAGATTTTTATTACAAATATTTCCATAAGACTTGTGATAAAATGAATTTGGATAAATTTAACATAAATTTAACAAAACAGGGGGGATTAGAAATGAAAAAGAAATTTTGGGCTATATTTATGTCTATGGCGATGATGTTATCATTAGTTGCTTGTAGTAGTGGTGGAGAAGATAAAAGTGAACCAAAGAATAAATCACAAATAATGTTTATAGGTTCATCAACTTTAGCGCCAGTTATGTCAAAAATATCATTAGAATTTATTGAATCTTATGGGACTTGGAATAAGGTAAATGAAGACTTTTCAGAAGATAATATAGAAATATATGTATCAGCAGGTGGTTCAGGCCAAGGTGTACAAGCTGTAATTGATAAGACAGAAAACTTTGGTATGGTTGCAAGAAAAGTAAAAGACGAAGAAAAAGAAAAAATAGAAAATGAAAAAGAATACCAAGTAGGTATAGACGCATTAACAATAGCTGTTAATCCTAAAAATCCTATATTAAAAGTAAAAGATAATTTAACATCACAAGAGGTAGCAAAAATATTCTCAGGAGAATATAAAACTTGGAAAGATGTAGATTCATCTTTACCAGATAAAGAAATAGTTGTAGTAACTAGAGATATTGGTGGAGGAGCTCATGAAGTGTTCCAAAAGGCTATAATGGGGGATACAGAAATAAAAGCAGATGCTATACAAGCAGCTTCTATGGGAGCTTTAGTATCTAAAGTAATAGAAAATGAATATGCTATAGGGTACGCTTCATATGGTTTAGCAAATCAAAATGAAGGTAAAATATCTAAGTTAAAAGTTGATGACGTAGAAGCCAATGCAAAAAATATATTAAGTGGTGATTATAAAATACAAAGACCTTTATTAATATTAGGTAATGGTGAGCCAACTGCTGAACAACAAGCATTTATAGACTATGTTTTAGGTACAGAAGGACAAGCTATGGTAGAAGAATTAGGTTTTATTCCAATGAATAAATAAAAAATATAAATATTTTATAAAAAGAGCTTATTATTTTGTATTTAAGCTCTTTTTTAGTTAAAATTTATTACAATTAAATTAATAAAAAATAAGAAGGTGATTTATTGAAATATATAAAAGACAGTTTTATTAAATATATTTTGCTTTTAACAGTACTTTTGTTTTTATCAATAGTAATATCTTTATTTGCATGCGTAATAATAGAAAGCATTCCTTTCTTTAAAGAAATAGGTATTAATGGATTTTTTATTTCGGGAGGATGGAACCCTTTAAAATCAAAAGCAAGTTATTCTTTGTTGCCGATGATTTTAGCAACGCTATATGTTTCATTCTTAGCAGTGCTTATAGCTCTTCCAATAGGGCTAGGATGTGCAATTTTCTTAGGTTTTTATAGTAAAAAAAGTATTTCAAAGACTATATTGTCGTTCATAGATTTATTGGCTGGTATTCCATCTGTTATATTTGGGTTTATTGGTTTAGTAATAATAGTAAAATATTTTGAAATATTTTTTAATATGGCATCTGGAGAATGTGTATTGGCAGCAGGTATATTGTTAGCAATTATGTTATTACCATATATAATATCAAATTGCAGTGAATCCATAGATGAAGCTAAAAATAAATTTGAAATAGAGTCTTTATCTTTGGGCGTATCTAAAGAATATACTATAATGAAAGCTATACTTCCATCAATAAAAAACAGTATCTATTCAGCTATAATGATGTCCTTTGGAAGAGCTATGGGAGAAACTATGGCTGTAATGATGGTAATGGGTAACTCCTCAATAATGCCTAGACTATTTTCTAGAGGAGAGACTATACCTTCATTGACAGCTTTAGAAATGGGAACTGTCCAGTATGGTAGTTTACATGCATCTGCCTTATATGGAGCTAATGTGGTTTTAATATTTTTACTTATAATAATTTTTGCCTTAGCAAAATACTTAAAAATTAAGAGCAGAATGGAGTAAATTATGAAAAAAAGAGATTATTTATTGAAGTTATGTGTATTTATATCTGGAATACTAGTTATAAGTATTACTTTAGGTATTTTTATTTATATATTATATAAAGGTTTTAATGTAATATCTGTGGATTTTATATTTGATAGTCCAAAAGGATCACCTCTTGGAACAGAGGGAGGAATTTTTCCTGCAATTGTTGGAAGTTTACTTATGGGGTTATTATCAGGAATAATGGGAGGTTTTTTAGGAATTTCAATTTCTATATATTTAGTATTTTACTGCACTTCTATTAAGTTTAAAAATGTAACAGTATCATTTATTTATGGATTGTCAGGTGTGCCCTCTGTTGTATTGGGACTAGTTGGTTATACAATTCTAATATGTAAGTTTGGGATGGAAAGAGGCTTATTGTGTGCATCGATAACGCTTTCTGTTATGATAATACCTTTTATATCCATAAGACTAATTAAGTTATTAATGGATAGTGGAGAAGAAATAATGAAGGCTTCGTTATGTCTTGGGGTATCTAAGTCCCATACTTTATTTAGAATTATTCTTCCCAATATTATGATAAATATATTAACATGTATAACCTTAGGAATGGCTTATGCTATGGGAGCAACAGCGCCTATAATGTACACAGGAGTAGTTATATATTCTGGATTGCCAAGTGAAATTAATTCACCTATAATGGCTCTTCCATATCATTTATATATTTTAGTAAATGAAGGATTATCTTTGGAAAATGCTTATGGAACAGCTTTTGTATTAATGGTATTGTTACTTATAATAAATGGTTTATGTAGGCTAATAGGAATATGGAGAGAAGGTGCATCATGGAAAAAAATGTTTTAAATGTGGAAAATTTAAATGTTATTTTTGGAAAAAAAAGAATATTAAATGATATTAACTTTAGTATAAAAGAAAAAGAAATAACAGTTATTCTTGGGCAATCAGGATGTGGAAAGTCCACATTATTAAAATCTTTTAATAGAATTATTGAAGAGGAAGGAGGAAAAATAGAAGGAAATATTATTATTGATGAAATAAATTTTAATGATATACCCTTGCAGAGTTTAAGAACTCAAATTGGATTAGTTTTTCAAAACCCTACAATTTTTCCTTTTTCTATAGAAAAAAATCTTACATATGCCTTAAAATATCACAATAATTATGATAATAAAGAAATAGAAAAAAGAAAAATAGAATTACTTAAACAAACTAAGTTGTATGATGAAGTAAAAGATAACCTTCATATGTTTGCTGGAAAATTATCAGGAGGTCAAAAACAACGTTTATCAATTGCAAGATGTTTAAGTGTTAAGCCCAAAATATTATTATTAGATGAACCTTGTTCTGCTTTAGATGTGAAAAATACCAGGTTTATCGAAGAAATGTTAAAGGAATTAAAGAATCAATATACTATAGTTATAGTTACACATAATTTAGCTCAAGCCAAGAGAATAGGTGATAATATTATTTTTATGGATAATGGAGAGATTATTGAAACAGGAACATCAGAAGAATTCTTCAATTCTCCTGGGCAAGCTTTAAGCAAAGAATATATTCAATATATGGGAACTTAAAAATATAAAAAGTGGAGATAATGTGATGATTAAAATTGATATACCAGGAAGGGAAAGTTTGGAGTTAGAGAATCTAGTTTTTGACTTTAATGGAACCATCGCTGTAGATGGAAGAATCTTAGAAAATATTAAAGAACAATTAAGTGAATTGTCAAAAATAATAAATATATACGTTATTACAGCAGATACATATGGAATGGCGCAAGAAGAATGTGAAAAAGTAAATTTAAAAGTAATTACAATACCAACAGGATGTGCAGGAAAGCATAAAAGTGATTTAGTTAAGAGGTTAGGAAGAAATGTAACTGCAACAATTGGCAATGGTTTTAATGATATAGAAATGTTTAAAGAAGCGAAACTTTCTGTTGCCGTTATTGAAGGAGAAGGTACTTGTAGCAAACTAATTATAAATAGTGATATAGTAACTAGAAGTATAAAAGAAGCATTAAATTTGTTTTTAACTCCAAATTATATTAAAGCGGATTTGCGATGGTAAGTAATATAGTATAATATATAATTAATGATATCCTGTTATTTAGCTTTTAAGTCACTTTGTGTTGAGGGGGCAATATAATTGAGTTTAAGGAAAAAGAAATCTTCTAGCAATAATTTTATTTTATTTCTATATATTATATTTACAATTTTATTTGTAGTTGTATGGATATATGAATTATTTATATCTAAACAGTATGCCACAGGTATAATATTAACCTTTTGGCAAATTGCTTTTACAATAGCATACTTGTTTTTTGTAAAAGAATAATGAAAACAAAGAAAGACTGCAGGATATCATTTTATTTTAAGGAGGGGAACATTATGATTGAAGAAAGAATCAAATTTGATGCAAAAGAGCTTAAACCGATGAGTGGTTGGATGGGTTTAATTATTGGGTTAATTTTAATATTGATTTTTCCAGTGGCAATTTACTTTACTATAATTAAAGATATAGCTTTTCCAACAGTATTAGGAATAATATGCTTTATAGCTGGTATATTTATGCTTTGTGGATTAAAGATATTAAATCCTAATGAGGCAATAGTATTAGTACTATTTGGTAATTATTATGGAACAATTTCAAAAGAAGGTTTTTATTTTGTAAATCCATTTTGTAGCGCTATAAATCCAACATATGAATCACCAACATTAAGAATGGCTAAGGGAAAAGAAGATGAAAACAAGTCTGAAACTGCAATAACATCTGCAACAAAAAAAGTATCTCTTAAAACTCTTACATTAAATAATGGCATACAAAAGGTAAATGATGAAATGGGAAATCCTATAATGATAGGAGTAGTAGTAATTTGGAAAGTTATAAATCCTACAAAAGCAGTATTTAATGTGGATAATTACAAAACTTATTTATCAATTCAATGTGATACCGCACTTAGAAATGTGGCAAGACTATATCCTTATGATGTTAATGATGCATCAGATGAAAAAACCCTTAGAGGATCATCTCAAGAAGTTGCAGATAAATTAAAAGAAGAATTACAATCAAGAGTTCATGTGGCAGGCCTTGAAGTTTGCGAAGTTAGAATAACTCATTTAGCCTACGCTCCAGAAATAGCCGCTGCAATGCTTCAACGTCAACAAGCTGAGGCAATTATTGCTGCACGTAAAAAAATTGTTGAAGGTGCTGTTGGTATGGTAGAAATGGCTCTTAATTCTTTAAATGAAAATGAAATTGTAAAATTAGATGATGAAAAAAAAGCAGCAATGGTTAGTAATTTATTAGTAGTACTTTGTGGAAACAAAGATGCTCAGCCTGTTGTTAATAGTGGAAATATTAATTAATAGTATATAGCTAAGTAGTGATAATATGATATGCTCTCTTTATGGTAGACAGTTTAAATAATAAAAACTGTTATCATGGAGGGAGCATTTTTTATGTTTTAAAAACTATAAAAGTATTTTAAAATTAGTTTTAGTTAAATGTTAAAAAAGCAACATATAAAAAAGTAATATTGTAATAAAATATCTTTTTAAAACTTATAATATAATGTAAAATTATACTTGTATGTTAAATAAAATTGAGGGAGATGAAAATATGAAGATGGCTTTCACACAAAAACAAAGAATGATTGAAGGACTTACAATATTTACATTAATAGCAATATCAATTTATGTGGCGGTCATGTGGGGGAAAATACCACAAGAGGTAGCAACGTCTTTTGAAATTACTGGTAAAATAGGTGGTATGGGATCAAAAACAAGTATCTTATGGAAATTAGCTATATCTTATGGAATATATGTAGTGTTTACTATGATATATTTAAATCCATCTTTATGGGGTATAGGTAATATAAAAAATAAAAAGAAACAAGAACAAGCGTTTTTATTAGCAGGAGATTTATTTGTATTTTTAAAATTAATTCTTGTGAGTATAATGGCATATATAATTTTTTGTATTATAAATAATGTTGATTTAGGTTTTGTATTTATTCCAATGTCCGCATTTTTACCATTGGCCATAGGATTTAATACTTCAGCAAAGATAAAAGCATTAAAAAATTAGAAATATTACTATTTTTATTGACCTTTGTAATACATAGTGTTAGTATTTAATTAGAAAAATGTAGTAAATATAACAAAATATATAAATTGAAATCAAAGCCATGAAGGTTACTTCCTAATGAGGATAACTTCGTGGTTTTTTTGTTTTTAAAAAGGGGGATTTATATTATGCATATGGCAGATGCACTTTTATCACCAGCTGTTGGGGGAACAATGTGGGTTGCAGCAGCAGCTACAATGGGATATTGTTGTAAAAAATTATCTCAAGAAGAAAAAGGATACAAATTAAAAAATTCTGAATTAGTGGATTTACAAAAGAAAATTCCGCTAATGGGTGTTTTAGGAGCTTTTGTTTTTGCTTCTCAAATGATTAACTTTACTATACCAGGAACGGGATCTAGTGGACATATTGGAGGAGGAATACTATTAGCATCTCTATTAGGGCCAGAGGCAGGTTTTTTAACTATAGCTTCTGTACTTTTTATTCAGTGCTTATTCTTTGCAGATGGAGGAATACTAGCACTGGGATGTAATATGATAAATATGGGATTATTTGCTTGTTTTATTGGGTTCCCATTTATATACAGTAAGATACTTAAAAAAGGATTTACACCAACTAAAATAATGGTAGCTTCAATATTGTCAGTTATTATATCTCTTCAACTTGGAGCTTTGGGGGTTGTATTGGAAACTACTCTATCTGGTGTATCAGAATTACCATTTAGTACCTTTGTAATGTTAATGCAACCAATACATTTGGCTATAGGTGCGATAGAAGGTGTTATGACAGGTCTTGTTTTAGTATTTATATACAATGCAAAACCAGAATTATTAATTGGTTATAATGGTGATAAACATGTAGAAGGTAAGGCTAGTATAAAATCTATAGTTGTAACTTTAGCTATAATTACAGTACTTATAGGAGGAGGATTATCGCTATATGCATCTTCAAATCCTGATGGATTGGAGTGGGCAATACAAAATGTAACTGGTAGTGATGAACTTGAAAGAACAAATAGTGTAAATGAGACATTAGGAGGAGTGCAAGAAAAATTAGCTTTCTTACCAGATTATGCCTTTAAGTCAGATGGAGAAAATACAATGGGTACTACAGTATCTGGTGTGGTAGGCTCAGCAATAACACTAGGTTTATGTGGTGTAATAGCATTTGGACTTAGTAAAGCTAAGAAGAAACAAACTAATGAATAAAAGGAAAATTTAGGTTGACTTTGTTAATTTAATATATTAAAATAGTTTTTGTTAAAAGAGCCATTACAAGTGGCGAATTATATTTAATTTATAATCGCAGTGCAAAATAATTTAATGGTTCAAAAAAAATAAAATATAAACAACAAGCCAAATAAGTATACTTAGCATGCTTATTTGGCTTTTTTATTTTTAATAGGAATAGGAGGGATCATAATGGAAAATTTAAATTTATTAAAAGATGATGAGAAAAAAGTTTTTTATCACTATCTAATACCATCAATATGTTCTACACTTGTAACATCAATTTACATATTGGTAGATACTCTTGTAATTGGACAAGGTGTTGGGGCAGAGGGGATTTCTGCACTGAATATTTTTCTACCTTTTTTCGCCGCATATAACGGAATAGGTCTTATGTTTGGGGTTGGTGGAGGAATATTGATCTCCATGGAAGAAGGTATGGGAAATAAAGAAGAATCAGATAAATACTTTGTTTCCAGTTTGGTAACCGTAGTAATAATAGGACTAATATTTACAACATTAACAAACATATTTTTAGAAGAAATTTCTTATTTCCTTGGAGCAAATGAAAACAGTATTGATTTAGTTTTACAATATGGAAGATGTATAACAATATTTACACCAATATTTATAGCAACTAATTTTTTATCACCCATAATTCGTAATAAAAAATCCCCAAAATTAGCTATGATGTCAGTACTTTTAGGAGCAGGATTGAATATAGTATTAGATTATATTTTTGTTTTCCCTATGAATATGGGAATGATGGGTGCAGCTTTGGCAACAGTTTTAGGTAGTTTAACAACAGTTATAGTTCTTTTAACTCATTTTATATCAAAGAAAAATAGAATAGAGTTATCTCTAAAGAAAGTATCAATAACAAAAATAAAAAGAATAATAGGTTGTGGTGGATCTAGTTTCTTAATGGAAGTTGCCAGTGGATTTGTAATATTTATATTTAATATTCAAATTTTAAAATATATAGGAGATATGGGAATAGTAGTTTATGGAATTATATCAAATTGCGTAATAGTTGGAATGGCTTTATTTAATGGTGTAGCTCAGGCTAGTCAACCTATAATAGCGACTAACTACGGTGCTAATGAAAGTAGACGTGTAAAAACAGTTTTAAAATATGCCATGTTTACTACTATTTCAATAGGATGTTTATTATATACAGTAGTATTTATGTTTGCAGAAGAAGTAATATATGCTTTTGTAAAAGCTAATGCAGAGATTATTTCTATGGGAGTACCAGCGGTGAGAGATTATTTAAGTGCTTTTTGTATTATGAATATTAATATATTACTTTGTAACTATTTTCAATCTGTAGGTAAAGAAAAACCATCCATATTTATATCAGTAATAAGAGGATTTTTATTAAATATTATTCTTGTATTAAGTTTGCCAATAGTATTTGGTGGATATAGTTTGTGGTTTGTTGTACCTATAACAGAAGTTATTACTTTATTTGGGATAATAATATATATAAGAAAATTAAAAAGCAATGATTTAAAAAGTGAAACTAAATTTAATAAAGTTGCAATAGCTAAATAGAAAAGAAGGTAAAATACCTTTCTTTTTGTAATTATTCTTTTCTATTATTGGAATAATAAGTATTATTTACAATTTTAGTAAAGGAGCAAAATAATTGAGAAAATATAGTAATAATGAATTAAGTTCAAAAATAATATGTCTATTAAAAGAAAAATTAGATAAGGATTATGCAAAAGGTTTAACAAGAAGAGATGCTCATCCTAAATGTTTAGGACTTTTAAAAGGCTATTTCATTGTGGATAAAAATTTACCTTTACAGTATAGAGAAGGTATTTTTAACAGAGATTATTATAAAGCTTTTATAAGAGTATCTAACTCAAGTCCTAAAATAAGAAGTGATAAATATAGAGATATTAGAGGATTTTCCATGAAATTATTAAATGTCTATGGAGATAAATATGTAAAGGATGAAAAATTTACTCAAGATTTTCTATTAGTTAGTATGAAAACCATGCCTATAGGAACACTAAAATTAATGTATGACGCCATATACTATACAACAAAATCGACACCAATAATTTTTATGGGGAAATTAATAAAAGATAAAAATTTCAAAGTAATTACTGATATTATGAAAAATATGAAACATGATACAAGTCCTTTAGATATTAGATATTACAGTACTACGCCATATATGTTTGGTAATAAAATAGTAAAATATAGTATAGTTCCAAGATCCATGTATAAGAGTAAGCTTCCTAAAAAACTTGGAAAAAATTATCTTACAGAAAATATGCAAAAACATCTATATAAAGAAGAAGCAGTGTTTGACTTTATGGTACAATTTTGTATAAATGATATATATACGCCAATAAATGATGCTTCAATAGAGTGGGAAGAAGATAAATCTCCTTTTATCAAACTGGGAGAAATAAGAATTCCAAAACAAAGATTTACAACTAAGAAAAGATTTGACTTAGCAGAAAGAATGTCTTTTTCGCCAGGTCATAGTCTTCTTTCTCACAAGCCTATTGGAGATATTAATGAAGGAAGAATAAAGATTTATAAGGAGATGTCAAAATATAGACATTATAGAAATAAGGAAGAATTATATGAAGCAAATGATGAAGATTTTGATAATATATGAAAATCTATGACACCCAAAATATAGAGGTGTCATTTTTTTATTTTAGGATTCATAGTATATAGTAGAATTAAATTGAATAATTAAAAATATTTTTTGTAATAAGCTAAAAGGAGGTGTCAAAAGATGAAAAACATATTAGATTTTTGTATAAGAGACATTTCTTTTGCTAGTTGTGGTGAAGCATTGATATGGATAGGAACAGGAGCTTTAATTATTGCTGGAATATTAGCATTAATAAAAAAACCAAAGTAAATAAAAGAAAAAAGAATTAAATAACTACTTGAATGACTTATAATAATATGAGTATAATTTAAATTGAAGTGTGTGAAAATGGAAGTATAAAAATTAAGATTTAATAAAATTTGAAATATCATGGGGACTATCTCATGATATTTTATTTTTATAATAGAAACTGTTTTAAATGAAATTGAATTTTCACAAAAAACTATTATAAATTTTTAAGGAAAAGGTGGAAAAATGGAAATAGATAAACTTAGTGAAATATTAAGATTATATACAGATAAGTTAAAATATAATAGTGGATTTGCATCATATAAGAGAAATTATGTAAGCAATGACTATGTAAATACAAGAGGGGATGAAGCAACGTTTTATGCTACAGTTTTTGATGAACACCATAGACGAAGTTATACATCTATGATAAGTATAAATACTAAAAATAGGACTGTCTCTAATCTTAGTTGTGACTGTCAAAATGTATTTAATAATAAAGGAACTCAAGTATGTCCCCATATGGTAGCTTCAGTTCTTGAAGGAATAAAAAAATTAAGAGACAAAACTAAAGAAGAATTTGCAGAAGGAGATATAATACTAAATCCTACTGTAGTATTTGACTTAAGTCAATCTAGAGGTGGAAATTTAGGTGCGAGTTTACATATTGATGGAATAGATGAAAATGAATATGCCAATATATATAATTCATATAAAGATAAATATAAGTATCATCTTATGCCAGATGGTAGTTATATTGACTTAAAGGACAATGATTTAGAAAAAATATTTCAAATCATATATGTATTAGGTGTTTATAGTGATTTTCAAAAAATAAAGATACCAGATAATAAAGCAGTATTTCTAGAAAAGTTACTAGAAGATGAAAGTAATACTTTAATAAGTGGCAGAAAGTACGTAGATAATGTAATAAAAAAATATAATAAATTAAACAAAAATATAAAAGTCCCTGAGAATTTAAAGGCAAACCTTAGAGATTATCAAGTAGATGGATTTGAATTTTTTAATACTTTATCAAATTATAATTTCGGTGGAATATTGGCAGATGAAATGGGACTTGGTAAAACTGTACAAACTTTAGCTTTTTTACTTTCACAAAAAGATAAAAAATCAATAGTTATAACTCCAACTTCTTTAATATTTAACTGGGAAAATGAATTTGAAAAATTCACACCAAATATTAAACTAGGGATAGCTTATGGAAGTAAAGCTCAAAGGGAAAAAATATTAGAAAACTATAAGTATTATGATGTTATACTAACCAGTTATGGAACTTATAAAAATGACATGGAAAAATATAAAAACATAACATTTGATTACTGCATAATAGATGAGGCACAAAATATTAAAAATCCAGATTCTATAATTACTAAATCAATTAAAGAAGTAAATGCTAATGTAAAATTTGCTTTAACAGGAACTCCTGTAGAAAATAATCTTATGGAGCTTTGGTCAATTTTTGATTTTGTCATGCCAGGATATTTATACAATAAGAAGAAATTTGAAACTATCTTTGTTAATAATGAAAAAAATCACTACCAACTAAAAAATTTAATAAAACCTTTTATGCTTAGAAGAACTAAAAAAGAAGTTATTAATGAATTACCAGATAAAATAGAACATAAATTTTATGTTGAGTTGGATAAGGAGCACAAAAGAGCATATAGAAGTTTTGTGAATTTAATAAAGAGAAGGATTCTAGAAAACAATGAAGATAATATGACTATTTTTTCTTATTTAACAAAATTAAGACAACTAAGTATTGCGCCAGAAATAATTGTTAAAAACTATAAAGGTAAAAATTCAAAATTGGAAATTTTAATTAATCTTATAAATCAAGAAACTGGTAGAAAAATATTAGTATTTTCTCAGTTTACAAAGGTTCTTCAAATTATAGAAAAAAGATTAGAAAAAGAAAATATTTCATACTCTTATTTAGATGGAAAAACAGATGCAAAAGATAGAATAAAGTTGGTAGAAGAATTTAACAATAGTGATACAAAGAAGGTGTTTTTAATATCATTGAAAGCAGGAGGAACAGGACTTAATTTAACTAGTGCATCCATGGTAGTTCATTTTGATCCTTGGTTCAATCCAGCAAGTGAAAACCAAGCTAGCGATAGGGCACATAGAATTGGACAAAAAAATGTGGTAGATGTTATTAAATTAATTTCTAAAGATACTGTAGAAGAAAAAGTAATAGCTATGCAAGACTATAAAAAAGAGCTTATTGAAGATATAATAAATTCTAATTTAGAAAATAGTTCATCTCTGAAAAAGTTAACGAGAGAAGAAATTATTGATTTATTTGAAAATATATAAACAAGAAAAAAAGATGGTGAAAACCATCTTTAAACATATAATTCATACTCGGGGAAAGTAAGAATACAATTTGAGTTAATTAATTACTATATCTAAGGGTTAAAAATATTTGAAAACAAAAAAGTCAGAAGGTTAAAGCCTTCTGACTTATTTATATCTTCAAAATATAATTATTAATTATCTTATTGTTAATACTATAATATATTAATTTACATATTTTGTCAAATGAATTTTGCTTTGTAGTAAAAAAATCTTTAACATAGAATTATTAATAAAGAAATAGAGATGCACACCTCTATTTTTTTTATATGTATAATAATTGAAAATTGAATGAAAGACTACTATAATTACAATGTAATTAGAAATCATACATATTTTATTCATGAAAAAGGAGGAAAAATATATGACACAGTATGAAATATTTACTGATGCTACTAGTGATTTACCGTTAGAAGTAATAAATTCTCTTGGAATTAAAGTCATTCCCATGGATTTCGAAATGAATGGGAAAGTATATTCACATTATCCTGATGAAAGAGAGTTAGATAGCAAATCATTCTACAAGATGTCACAGGAAGGATTAATGTCAACAACAACTCAAATTACACCAGCAAGATTTAGAGAATATTTTACTCCTATATTACAAGAAGGAAGGGATATTCTTTATATTTGTTTTTCGTCAGGTTTAAGTGGGACTTATGGTTCTTCGCAAATAGCAATATCAAACTTGAAAGAAGATTATCCTGATAGAAATATAATGTCAGTTGACTCATTGTGTGCATCTTCAGGAGAAGGGCTTTTAGTTTATTTAGCAGCGAAAGAAAAGTCAAAAGGTAAATCTATTGAAGAATTATATAATTGGATAGAAGAAAATAGATTAAATATATGTCACTGGTACAAGGTTGATGATTTGTTCCATTTAAAAAGGGGAGGAAGGATTAGTTCTGTGGCTGCTACCTTTGGAACGGCTTTAAATATAAAACCACTATTAAATATGGATAACGATGGTAAACTCCAACTGGTAGAAAAGATAAGAGGAACTAAAACTTGTGAGCATCATATGATTAATAAATTGAAGGATAATTATTTGCCAGATAAATATGATACTATAATTATTTCTCATGCAGATTGTGAGCATGAAGCAATGTTATTAGAAGAAATGCTGAAAAAAGAGTGTGAAGTTGGTGAAATTATACACTCAAAGATAGGTCCTGTAATAGGAGCTCACAGTGGAAAAGGTACACTATTGATTAATTTTTATGGAAAACAAAGAGAATAATTATATCTATTAGAATTGTTAAAATAATGGTTATTATGATAACAATTCTTTTTATCACAAAATATTAATACATGTAATATTATGGAGATAAGGGGAGATTTTGACCTTTGAGGTAGTGATATCTATGAAACTTTGTAGAGTGCAAGCTTTAATTGAAGAATTATTAATGGATTGAGATAAATTAAACTTAGCAGCAAAACTCTTAGTTTATCTCGGTTTTTTTTAGTACTGTCTACAATATTTATAGCTATTTGTGATGCAAAGGACATAGATTTATATAACAGAATTGAAGTTATATTTAGGACTTCTCTTGCTTCAGTATTTGGATTTATACTAAGCTCTAATACGAAAAGAAAAGAAGATAAAAATAGCTATATGGAAAAAATGACTATTAGTATGGATAGAGAAAATGCCATTACTGAAGAATGTAAGATAAAAAAAGAAACAATTAAGTATTATTATGGTGATGAAAATACTGTACAAATTATTGTAGCATTATTAATAACGTTAATTGCTGCATTAGTAATATTAAGTGTTTATGCCTTTGATATTACTAAAGATATAGCAATAATAGGACAATTTAGAGACTTAATGTGTACTTCTATAGGTTTTTTACTTGGTGAAGCAAAAATAAAATCTAAGAATTAATAATATATAATTATAAAAGCTATACTAAAGACTTAAAATCTTTGCATAGAATAAAATTGACCTCAAAGAGTGCACAAGTACAAGGAAGGTTAATTAATTTGCTTAAGCAGTGGAATAGTTATATAACAAAGGATATAGATACTGAAACATTAAATATAGTATTTAAAACTATAAAATAGATGTCCATTAAGGTAATAGAGAGAAATAAGATAGAGTAAATACAGGGTAATAGGCATTGCTCATGGAGATAATGAAGTTGAATTTAAAAAGCTAAAAGAAGCAATCAATAGTGAATTAAGTTTTACTAAAATGACAGAAGCTAAAATAGGTTCAAGTATAGGTTCTCATACTGGAGCAGGAACAATAGTACTTTGTATATGGAATAAATAATAAAAATGCACCTGAATCGAATGATTTAGGTGCATTTTTATGCATATATTTAATTTTGTTAAATAATATTCACTAAGAAGAGTGATAAGGGAGGGAGAATTTTGAATGGTAGAATACAGGCTTTAAAAGCTGAATTAAAACATGATTGGGATGAACTTAATTTAGCTGCTAAATCTCTAGTTATTATTGGAGCTATTCAACTTGGAATAATAATTTATTTTTCAGTAATTGATGTAGTTTCTTTACAAATATCAAAAAATATTGAAGTGATATTTAGGTCTTCATTGGCATCTATTTTTGGATTTGTATTAAGTTCTAATACAAAAAATAATAATAAAAAAAATATGAATAACAAGTCTTTAGCAAGAAAAGAACAAAATGAACATAAGTATGAGTACAAAGAAGTATGTGAAAGAATAAGAGATTTTGATTATGGAAATGGAAATTCTGTTCAAATATTTATAGCGTTTATTACCACGTTAGTGTCAGCCGTTGTAATACTAGTTATATATAAAAATAATATTCCTACAGATACTGCCATACTGTCACAATTTAGGGATTTTATGTGTACCTCCATAGGTTTTTTACTTGGTGAATCAAAAATAAGGTCTGATTAATAGAAATTAAGAGCAAGTTTATTTATGAGAAAAATGTGAATTTCAAATTTTACTAAATTTACATTTTTTTTTTGTTTATTTGCAAATAATAAGTTTATATAAAAGTAGGAGGAGATTTATTAATATGACTAATTTAAAAAGAATATCATTTTTAGTTTTAATTCTCATGTTTTTTAAGACAAGCATTTCAGTAGGACAGGAGTCTTTTCCATTAAATTTTAGAAAAGATAGAGATGAAATAAACTATCTATATAATATTCAACTTAAAAAAATAGAAGAAGAAAGTGAATTCTTCGAGGCGCATATAGATTATCCTTATTTTCAAATAAAAGAAAAATATGAAGATAAAGAGAAAGAAAACCTAAAATCAATAAATAAAATTAACAACGATATAAATAACTATATAGTTAATTTCAAGGAGAATATAAAAAAACAATCTGAAGAATATAAAAACGAGTATGAAATTAGTAATAAAGACTCATCTTTACCGAAGTTTGTATATGAAGCTTATAGCCAATATGATGTAACGTACAATGAAAATAACTTGGTTAGCATACCAATTTTAACTTATGAATTTACTGGTGGAGCTCATGGAATGTCTGTATTAAAATCTTTTAATTACAATTTAAAAACCGGAGAAGAGTTAAAGTTAAGTGATATTTTTAAGGATAATGTGGACTATAAAAGAATTATAAATACTTATATAAAAGAAGAAATTAAAAAAAATGAGGATTTATATTTTACAGGAAAAGCAGGCTTTAAAGGCATAGATGATAATCATGGATTTTATTTAGAAAATGATAAATTAATAATTTATTTTCAACTATATGAAATAGCACCTTACTATGTAGGTATTCCAAAATTTGAAATTCCACTTAATGAAATAGAAGGGAAGCTTAACACTTCTTTATTTAAAAAAAAGGTTGATATTCTTAGATTACACTTGTATCAAAGGATTTTGTAAATGTAGGTAAAAACAATAAAAAATCCTATATTTACAGTGCTAGTATAAGCTAGGATGAGTATGAAAATTATGCAAGCAAATCTTTTTTATAGAAACTTTATAATGAATCCATAAATAAAATGTAAAAGTATAAAAGGTATTGTAATTGAAGTGTTTTTAACATGGAGATACAATACCTTTATTATGCTTATAAAAAATACTATAGACTATTTATCTACAAATAATAATTAACCAATATTTGGAAAAGCATTCTGTGATATGTACAAACTATTTAAGATACTAGTATAATATCATAAAAACATTAAATTGAATAAATTATAACTAAGAAATTCTTCTAACGGGAAAAAGATGATATTAATTAAAATTAGTATCTTTGGTAGACTTATCTTAACAAATAATAGATAAGGAGATAAGCGAATGGAAAAATCATGGTTGAGTTTAGAAAATAAAACAGTCCTTGTTACAGGTGGAGCTTCAGGAATTGGGAAAGCAGTTGCACAAGAATTTTTAAACGTAGGAGCAAATGTAGTTGTATGTGATTTAAATCCAAATGAGCCAAAATTTCAGATAGAAGAAAACAGCGGCAAAATGTTATATGCAAATATGAATGTAACAGATAAAGAAAGTATAAGTTCAGCAGTACAAAAAGCTAAAGAAACTTTCGGAAGTATAGATGTATTAGTAAATAATGCAGGTATAAATATACCTTCTTTACTAATTGATGATAAGGAAGAAAATAGTAAGTATGAACTAAATGATAGCATATATGATAAAGTAATGGACATAAATGTAAAGGGAGTATATTTATGTGCACAAATTGCAGGGAGAGAAATGGTAAAACAGGGGCATGGTGTAATAATAAATATGTCTTCTGAATGTGGTATTGAAGGTTCTGAAGGACAAGGAATATATGCAGCAAGTAAAAATGCAGTAAATTCATTTACAAGATCTTGGGCAAAGGAACTTGGTAAAAAAGGAGTAAGAGTTATAGGGGTAGCACCAGGAATCATGGAAGCTACAGGATTAAGAACTTTAGCATATGAAGAAGCACTTTCATATACGAGAGGAATAACAGTAGACGAATTAAGAGTTGGTTATACAAAGTCATCTACTACTCCAATAGGAAGAGATGGAAAGCTAAGTGAAGTAGCAAATACAGTATGTTTCTTAGCATCTGAAAGAGCTGGGTATATTCATGGGGTTACTGTAAATGTGGCTGGTGGAAAGACTAGAGGATAATCCTAAAATGAATCTGCAATAGGGGGAATATTGATGAATATTATAAATGAAGAAAATCGCTTATGTAAAATCTTAAGAATCATAGAACAAAGTAATTTAACGTCGTCACAATCTATTGCAGATAAATTAGGTGTGAGCACAAAAACTGTAAAAAATGAAATAAAAGAACTGAATAGATTGCTAAAAGGATATGCACTGATTGATATAAAACAAGGTAAATATGTACTTTATGTTATTGATCAACAAAATTTTGATAGAGTAAGGCAAGACTTAGGTATACAAGATGACTTTTTTAATTCACAACAAAATAGAATGTCATATATTTTGTGTAAGTTAATGAATAGTGATGTAGCCTATTTAACAGATGATTTAGCAGAAGAAATGAACATAGGAAAAACTACTTTTATAGGTGATTTAAAAAAATTGAGAAATAAGTTGGAAAAATATAATTTAAAAATTGTTGGGAAAACAAATACAGGATTATTTCTTGAAGGAAATGAAGTAGATATTAGAATGTGTTTATTACAAGATATGTACGGTTCAATTTATAAAGAATTCAAAATTGATGAAGATATAATTGAATCAATATCTAAAATTTGTAGAGAAAATGCTTTGGGAAGTGGAGCTATAGATAACCTTATAAAATTCTTTACAGTAATGATAGATAGATTTTTAAATGGTCATACAATTAAATATTTAGATGATAAATATATAGAATTAAAATCTACAAAAACATTTGAATTTGTAGACAAGCTTTTAGATGAGGTTGAAAAAATTATACCTGTGAACATTCCTGTAAATGAGAGAATATTTATGGTTTTACCTATAATTAGTATGCGAACGCCAATAAACGCTCAGGGAATAAAAGAAATTGAAATGTCAGATGAGACAATTGATTTAGTTCAGGAAATAATAACCTTAATAAAAAGTCAAATGAATATAACTATAATGCCAGGTGATTTCTTTGATGAATTTGTATATCATATGTTTTTCATGATAAATAGAGTGAAATTTGGTATAAAAATTGTAAATCCGATTTTAGAGGATATTAAGGAAAAATATTCAGTGGGATTTAAAATGGCAGAATTATCTAAATGTATAGTTGAAGATAAATTAGGTAAAGAAGTATCTAAAGATGAAGTAGGATATATGGCTATGTATTTTGGAGTTTTTATATCGGAGAATACATATAAGAATAAAATCTATAGAGTAGCTATTATATGTGGTAGTGGGGTGTTAACTGCAAGAATTATATCTAGCCAATTAAATAAAATTTTATCTCCAGAATCACAAATAGATATATATTCAAGTATGGAGGTTAATGATGAGTTATTAAACAAATATGACTTAATATGCTCCACATATAAATTAACTTGTGATATAAATACACCAATCATATATATGAAAGAGATATTTGATGAACATCAATTTAGAAAGCAAATAGAGCAAGTCAAATATACTCAAAAATTAGAAGTTCCTCTATTACAAGGAATAGATTCTATACTTTTAAATTTATTAGATGAAGAGAAATTTTTCGTTTTAGACAATAATTTAAGTTATAAAGACAATATAGACTTAATGGTTGATTCACTTAGAAGTAATGGATATGTGGATGATGGTTTTAAAGAACGACTAAAAAAGAGAGAAGACAACTCTACAATGGTTTTCGATAAACATATTGCTATACCACATGTTGTAAATTATGAAAGTAATAAAATTATTTTAGCTCTTGGAGTATTTGATGATAATTTAATTATTGATAAAGATAGAAATGTGAAATTAGTATTTCTACTTGGTATCCCAGAAGAGCTTGGTGAAAATGAAATATTAATAATTAAAATTTATAACGAAATTATTTCCATTGCTAAAGATGAAAATAAAATCAAAGAAATATCTAGATTAAAAAAATATAAAGATTTAGTTCTTTATACAATAAAAGAGGATAGTACTTTTTAAAGGATGAGGTGAACAAATATGATATTTTGGTCTGTAATTATAAGTTTAGGAGCAGCATATGTAGTTCAATTTTTATTAACTATGATGCAAATGAAAAACTTTAATCTAAACTTTAGAGATTTAAGACGAATGGGCCGAGTTGCCATAGGAAAGAAAAAAGGTGGATTTGTAGCAGGATCAATAGCAATGTTTGCAATAGACGATAAAGGAATTATCTTAAAGGGAATGTGTTTATCTGGTGTTACAGTACTTGCTAGATTTAAAGAATTTAATAATTTAAATGGAATTGATATTGCTACTATAACAAAGGACCATGTCAAATCTTATTCTAAACAAGTTCAAAAATCAATATTAGATGCTTCTTCAAACTATATCACTATAACAAGTGGTGGTAATATAGAAGATCCTAAGAGTCCTTTTGAAAAGGTTGCAGGATCAATACAAAAAGTAGTAACTCAAAAATAAATTAATGGAGGTTTGAATAATTATGGATGTAATTATAAAATTCGCAGAAGGTTTTATGGGGCTGTTTGCTTTAGGAGCACAAACATTTACAAGTTGGGTAACAGGAATAGTGCCTCAAGTATTATTATTATTAATAGCAATGAACACTCTAATAAGATTAATAGGAGAAGAAAAAATAAACCAATTTGCTAAGTTTTCAGCAAAAAATCCGATACTTCGTTATATGGTAGTTCCTTTCTTAGGAGCATTTATGCTAGGTAACCCAATGGCATTATCATTAGGTAGATTTATGCCAGAAAGATATAAACCAAGTTACTATGCATCTGCAAGTTATTTCTGTCATACAAGTAGTGGTGTTTTCCCACATATAAATCCAGGGGAAGTATTTATATATTTAGGAATAGCAAATGGAATATCAACATTAGGACTAAGTACAATGCCATTAGCAGTAAGATACTTATTAGTAGGTTTAGTATGTAACTTAATGAGTGGTTGGGTAACTGACTTCACAACTAAAATGGTTATGAAACAACAAGGTATTGAATTAAGTAAAGAAGTTAAAGCTATAGCAGCTTAGGACTAAATCTAAGGGAGGATATAAAGATGTCAAAATTTGGGACAATTGAAATAAAAAAAGGTAATGGAGGATTTGGTGGTCCTTTAACAGTAACACCAACAGAAGGAAAAGATACACTTTTATATATAACAGGTGGTGGAGCTAAACCAGATATAGTAGATAAAATAGTAGAACTTACTGGTTGTAAAGCGGTAAACGGTTTCAAGACATCTGTACCTGAAGAACAAATATTTTTAGCAATAATAGATTGTGGTGGAACGCTTAGATGTGGTATATATCCACAAAAAAGAATACCAACTATAAATGTAATGCCAGTTGGGAAAAGTGGTCCTCTAGCTAAATATATAACTGAAGATATATATGTATCTGCAGTTGGACTTGATCAAATAAGCTTAGTAGAAGGCTCTGTTAATAAACAAGTAACTTCAGATGAAGCTCAAAAATCGAAAAAAACAGAACAACAAAGAGAGTTTAAATATAGCGCAGACAAAAAGATAACTCAAACTACTGAAAAAGATGGAAGTACTAGTTTATTAACTAAAATAGGTATGGGAGCTGGAAAAGTAGTAAACACTTTCTATCAATCAGCTCGTGATGCTGTACAAACTGTAATAAACACAATATTACCATTTATGGCATTTGTTGCATTATTAATAGGTATAATTCAAGGTTCTGGTGTAGGTGATGTTTTCGCCAACGTAATGACTCCTCTAGCAGGAACAGGAATAGGTCTTGTATTAATAGGATTTATATGCTCATTACCATTCTTATCACCACTTCTTGGACCTGGAGCAGTTATAGCTCAAGTTATAGGAACATTAATAGGTGTGGAAATTGGAAAAGGAAATATAGCACCAAGTTTAGCTTTACCAGCATTATTTGCAATAAATACTCAAGGTGCATGTGACTTTATACCAGTAGGGTTAGGTCTTGCAGAAGCAGAAGCAGAAACAGTAGAAGTTGGTGTTCCAGCTGTATTATATTCAAGATTTTTAACTGGTGTGCCAAGAGTTTTAATAGCTTGGGCAGCTAGTATAGGACTATATGCATAAGATTAAAATAAAAAATACAGATTAAAAATATATGTAAACTTTATGTAAATTTAAGGAGATTCAAAATGGCAACAATATACAAAAACAAAATAAAAAATATAGGATCTGAAGTATCTGCTTTTGAAGGAGAGTCAATGTTTATATTATTTGGAGATAATGCTCCAGATACGTTAAAAGATTTCTGTTATACAGTAGATATCCAGCCAGTAATAGAGACTATAGAGGTTGGTCATACAATTGAAATTGATGGAAATGAATATAAAATAACTGCAATTGGAAATGTGGCAGAGAAAAACCTAGAAAGCTTAGGTCATGTTACTATAGTATTTGATGGATCAACAGAAGCTTCTTTACCAGGGAGTATATATGTTGAAGGTTTAGAGGTGCCAAAGCTATCAATTGGTAGTGAAGTATTAATAAAAAAATAATTAATACTTTATACTGAAAAATAAAAATCAGTTACTTCTGTATAGAGGTAACTGATTTTTTCTAATAATTATATATAAAATTTAGGAGGTAATTATGGAGTTAATATTAGATACAGCAAATTTAGATGATATAAAAGATTTGTACACTCATTTATGCATAGATGGTGTGACTACTAATCCGAGTATAGTTTCAAAAGAAGGAAAAGATTTTGAAATACTTATAAAAGAGATTGATGAGATTATAGGTCAAGATACACCAATACATGCACAAGTAGTAAGTACAAAATTTGAAGATATAATAGAAGAGGCTTTATTTATAAGTGGTATAAGAAAGAATATGTATGTAAAAATACCAGTAATAAAAGATGGATTAAAAGCTATAAAAGAACTTAAAAAGCAAGGAATAAAGATAACTGCAACAGCAATATTTACTGCACATCAAGGTTTTTTAGCTGCAAAAGCCGGTGCTGATTATGTTGCACCTTATGTTAATAGATTAGATAACATTAGTGCAGATGGAATATCAGTAGTAAGTGATTTAGTCAAAATATTAAATACTTATAATATGAAAACAAAGGTACTTGCTGCTAGCTTCAAGAATTGTCAACAAGTTTTAGAGTTAATGAAATCAGGTGTTCATAGTGTAACTGTACCAGCAGATATATGTAGCGCAATGATGAACCATCCTTTAACTAATTGGAGTGTAGATAAATTTACTGAAGATTGGTATGATGCTTTTGGAGAAGATACAACGACAAAGAAAAAATAATTAGATAGTTTGTAAAAACTAAATCTACTCTTAAATGTTAGTATTTCTAAGTTGTAATGACTTAATATTTATACAAGATAAGAAAGTAATCTTGATAATGATGTGAAGTATTTTTATAAATTCAAAAATTTAAATGATTAGGAGCTGTCGCATAAACGATTAAAAAATCGTTAGGCGATAGCTCCTTTTTACTTATTTAAAACTCAAAATTACTGAAAATAATTTTATTTCACTTACATTTACTAAAAACAAGCATGACAAAAAAAGGTATTTGAAATGCCTTTTTTAGCTATTTATATTAAAACTAAGCGCTTTTCTTTAAAGGATAAAGGGATGTTTTGCATTTTCCATTATGTATTTTATTTATGTTATGAGCCATTCCTAGTAAAATACATTCTGCTAAAATATTTTTTCCACCTTTACATAAAAACTATCATTCCTTTCGCTGTGCTCAAGGCACAAAATTGGATGAAAAATGGTATAATACATACATTTTTCGTTAATAAATCTAATAAGTAAGTAAATATACTACAGAGCACGGCGGGGTAAGTGAGAAAAGTGCCTATCGGCAAATCCGCATAAAAACTTGTGCCGAATATCTATCTAAGTACAAATAATTGTGCCATGAGCACGTAAGTTAATCTTTGTTTTAGCAAAGACCGTTAAAAAACTAGGATATTCAGTCAATGTTTACTTACTTAATTTTTTATTTAAGGTGATAAAATGCTTAAAATTGTTCATCCAGTATGTTGTGGTATTGATGTTCACAAAAAATTTATAGTAGCTACAATTGCTTCTACTAATTCTAAAAATATCACAACATATAAAACTAAAAACTTTCAAACATTTACCCATAATTTAATTGAATTCAAAAACTGGTTATTAAGTAACAATTGTACTGAAATATGCATGGAAAGTACCGGTAAATACTGGTTACCAATCTATAACATTCTTGAAGATACTTGTAATATTACACTTGCAAATCCTAAATTTATAAAAAATATTCCTGGTAAAAAAACTGATAAACGTGATTCTTTATGGATTACAGATTTACACAAGCATGGTCTAGTTAGGGGGAGTTTTATTCCTCCAAAACAAATCAGAGAACTTAGAGATTTAATGAGATACAGAAGTAAATTAGTTAATTTTCGTTCTAGTGAAAAAAACAGAATTCAAAATTCATTAACTGTATCTAACTTAATGATTTCTAGCGTTGTATCTGATACATTTGGTAAATCTTCTTCAGCTATTATTAAATATGCATTGGATCATCCCGAAAAGCTGAATATTGATTATACTGAATTTCTTCATGCTAGACTACTACCTAAAGCTGAAGAAATAAATCTATCTATGCAAGGCAATATATCTAAAGAGCAATCAAGCAAAATGAGAGTTTCATTTAACCATTTTGACTATATAAATAATTGTTTGACCCAACTAGATAATGTAATTTCTATCATTTCTTCAGACTACCAGGATCAAATATCTTTACTTTCTTCCGTACCAGGAATTACACCTAAGTCTGCCGTAGGCATAATTTCTGAAATAGGTGTTGATATGTCTAAATTTGATACATCAAAGCACCTTTGTTCTTGGGCAGGATTAACGCCTCAGAACAATGAAAGTGCAGGAAAAAAGAAAAGTGTTCGTATAAGTCGTGCCGGTTTATATTTAAAACCTTTGCTTGTTCAATGTGCCAATGCAGCTATTAAAGATAAATCATGTCCTTACTTTAAATATAGATATGAATCTATTAAAAAAAGACGTGGACATAAGAGAGCTATAATAGCTATTTCAAGAATGCTACTTACTTGTTGTTACAATATGTTACTAAATAATAAAGAATTTAATTCTTCATTATACGATTCTTACTTAAGTGATTGTGTAAATCAAACTAAATCTATAGATAGGATGATTAAATATCTACAAACTCAAGGATTTGTAGTTCAAACACAAGTTGAAGAATCACTTGGAATTACATGATAATTAACCAGTAAATCAATTTTCCACAAACTCCGTTTTTATTTTTTTTAATATTTAAAGGGAGTTATTTAGTGTGCAATCCCTTCGGGTATCTTTTTTCAAGTTAACCTTCTAAATTCCATGTTTTGTTTTTATAAATTAATTTAATACCAAAATCTTGCTCACATTTCAAAATAAAATCAGGTATTTTATCAATCATTTTTTGCATATCTTTTGTTACAGATTTTCTCCAAACAAAAGTATATCTATTAGCTGATGATTCTATTTTAGTACCATCTACAAATAATGTTTCTTTTGAAATTTCATTTTTATCTGCGAGTATATTTATTAATTTAGACAGCAATTCTTCACATACTGGAATTAAATAATCAATCTCTAGTGGTAATTTTAATTGATTAACTAACTTTACTTTTAGCATATTATTCCATATCATTGAATTAGACAGCATTAAATTAGTAAATATATAAAGCTAAATAATATAGACAAACTATTAAATTTATTAAAAAAGGTAGGAAGTTATGAAGAAAAAAAATTTGTTTAATGTGTTAATTTTTTGTGGGATTTTTTTATGGATAATTCCATCGATGATATTTTATGAAGTTGACAAAAGGGTAGTATTATTTTATTTTGGGTTTCATGTAATAGTATCTTTTATGTATTTAATACATTTTATATATGTATATAAAGATAAAAAAAATGTAACATATGAGAATGTATTAATATATTTATCTGTAGTTGGGAGTATAATGGTTCATTGCGCTACATATGCAGCATTATTTATTTTGGGTCAACAAAATAGTGTAAAAATAATACCCATAGTATTATTTCTTAGATTAATAATTGCTGTAGCAATTATTATTTTCCGTCAATGGAGCTATAGCTATGAATATTCAGATATAGATAAAAAAATAAAGGAACAAAAGAGATTAAATAAAGAGTCTAATAATAAAAAAATAAAGAAGAAAAAGAACAGCAAATGGATTTATAAAATTTTATTACAGGATTTTAGAGCTAATATTAAAAATTATATAGTTTTTATAATAAGTGCAGTGTTGACAGTTACATATATTTATGGCTTTTTAGGAAACCTTTTCATTGTACATAATATGCAACAAACTAGTATTGCATATATTACTGAAGGAATTACCTCAGTTGTAATAAATGCATTATTTATTATTTCAATTGTAACAATATTAATTCAATTTTATTCACTTAAAAACTATATACAAAACAGAATGTATGATTTTAAGACTCTATTGCTATTAGGTATTAAAAAACAAGAAATATATAAAAGTATGAGATACTTACTAATTGTAAGCTTATTAATTTCTTATGTAATAGGTGCTATTTTAGGTAATGGAATGATTTTTGTTTTTAGAAAAGTGTATGAATTTTATTTACAAAATCCTAATATACCAAGTGTAGATTTAGTATTTGTTACAGAGTTATCATTTATAGGATGTGTAGTGATTTTAGGATTTATGATGGCAATAGTTCAAGATTTAGCTATTGAAAGTAGTATTACTAATATTTCATCATCAGATATGGAAGAAAAACTTCCAAAATATAAAAAGATAATACTTATATTACCAATATTACTTTTAGTATTATTTAAATTCTATTCAGAACCTCATTGGGCTGAATCAAAATATATAATTTATCCTTGGATAATAATCTTTGTAATAGTTGTTTATTATGGAGCAGGTTATATTCTTAATAAGATTAAAAATAAAAAATATTATTTAAAAAATATTTTGCCTCTTAATCTTGCACTTTATAAATCTAGAACCTATTTAAAAAATTCTTTAACATTATATACTTTACTTTTTGTATTGTTTTTCACAAGTATTTTTCAAATAGCTGCTTTATTTCCTTTAGAAACTAAAGAACTTTATCCTTATGATTATGTATGTTTAGGATATGAAAAGGATAAAAGTGAGTTAGAAAGTATAGATAATAAATTTGATGTAAAGAGTGAACTATATCCCGTGGTAAGAGTTACTGTACCAGGAGGAGAAGATGGTGGGAATGGAGATTTATTTAAAATAATACCTATAGGACATCATCTTGGTATTTCTCAAAGTACTTACGAAAAGATAAGTGGTAAAAAATTAAATTTGAAAGATAAAGAAATTTATATTTTATATCAAGAAGATAAATCAAATAAAGCTCATCCATTGGACTTTTATGCTATAAGGTCTAAGCCATTAATTAAAATAGGTGAGGCAGAACTCTATAATCCAGGGTTAAGAAAGGTTATATTTAGCAATGATTATAAGGTAGTTGGTGAAAAAAGAGAAATACTATTTGGAAGATTGACAAATGTAATGTATGAAAATATAGTAATTTTCTCTGATGATTATTTTAATAATAAGCATAATACTAGTGATGGTATCAAGTATTTAATGACAGTTAATAGTAATGCAAGTAATGATAAAGCATTAGAAAGTTATATGAGTAATTATGGAAAGACACATAAAGAAGAAAGTAATCTTGATAGTAATGTGAAGCATATTTATAATTCTAAAGATTTAAATGACGGTTTTCAAGGCGAAAAAATATTCAAATTAATTATTAATATATCCATACTATTAACATTTATAATTGCAAGTATAATAATTGTTTTTGTACATGCTTTTGGAAATATATCTTATTATAAAAATCGTTATGAATTACTTAGCTATTTAGGAGAAAAGAAAAAGAAGTCAAATTCTATAATAAGAAGAGAAATAACATCATTTGCTTTTCTACCATGTATATTAGCAATAGTGACTTCTTTAATATTTATTATAACCACAGTTTATATGCGTGGATTTACTTATTTAGAAATAATATCAAGCGGAAAAGTTTATATAAGTATTATGTTAGTTTTTCTAGTTATATATAGTGTGTCGACATTTATTATATCTCATTTTTTAATTAGAAATATTGGAGGGAAATAGCTATGGAAATTATCAAAGTAGTTGACTTAAAAAAATCTTTTGGAAGTGTTGATGTATTAAAAGGATTAAACTTCCAAATAAAAGAAGGCGAAAGAATTGCAATTATGGGAAACTCTGGATGTGGAAAAACCACATTATTAAAAATATTAGGTCTTATAGATTGGTCCACATATGGGGAAGTTTATTATAAAGGTAAGGAAAGTAAAACCTTATGTAGTGATGAAATTTCAGAAATTAGATTAAATGATATAGGATTTGTATTTCAAGAATTTCGATTATTAGATAGCTTAACTGTTCAAGAAAATATCATGCTTCCTATGATAATAAATAAAGAGGAAGAAGAAATTATGTTTAAAAAATGTAATTATTATGCTAAAAAAGTTGGGATAGAACATCTATTAAATAAAAAGCCATCTAATATTTCAGGAGGTGAAAAACAAAGAACAGCAATTTGTAGAGCTTTAATAAATGATCCAAGTATTATTTATGCTGATGAGCCTACAGGAAATTTAGATTCTAAAACAGGTAAAACTATAATAGATATTCTGATAAATACAAATGTTGAGCTTAAAAAAACTCTAATAATGGTAACCCATGATCCAGTTATAGCTAGCTATTGTAATAGGGTAATATGGTTAAAAGATGGAATGATAGCTCATGAAATTAGAGGAAATGATAAAGATAAACTATATGGTGAAATTATTGAAAAGATGAAAGAAATATAAAGTAAAAACATATTTTAACTTATTAGGCTAGAGAAAACTCTCTAGTCTTTTATTTTGTTAAGAAATGGTAAAATAATATTCAAAATATGTTGACCTACGATATATGTCGTGCTACGATATAAATAAGTTAGATATATCGTACGACGATATATTGTCATACAACATAACAAAGGAAGGGATGATAATGGATGACAAAGAAGTATGAACCTTTAACAGAAAGCTATTACTATATTTTACTTTGTTTATATAAAGGACCTAATCATGGTTATGGAATAATGCAAGATGCTATGAAATTTTCAAATGATAGGGTGAAAATAGGGTCAGGAACAATGTACACTGCAGTAAGCAAAATGATAAAAAAGGGATGGATAAGAGATAGTATGACAACAGATGATAGTGATGATAGAAGAAGAACGTATGAAATCACAAAAGAGGGAACAGATATATTATATGGTGAAATAGAAAGACTTAAAGAGTTATTGAATAGTGCTAAATTAATAGAAAATAGGATGTAAGAATAGGGGGATAATGAAAATGGGAAAAGAATTAAAAAAATCATATGGAGTTTATTCGGCTTGGAATTATGAAAAAGAAGAAGATTTTATAAATGAAAATGGTAAAAATGGATGGCAACTTATAAAGGGAGGTTGTTTTCACAGTGTATATGAAAAAGATGATTCAAAAAAGTACGTATATAAAATAGACTATAATCCAGAAACTATGAGGGAATCCATAGATAAAAAAAGATATATAGAAATGTTTGAAGATTTAGGATGGGAATATATAAACTCAACTTACAATGGTTGGAATTACTTTAGAAAAGAGTATGATGAAAATAGTGATGCAAGTGAATATGAAATATATACAGACCATTCTTCATATAGAGAAATGTTAAGTAGATGGTGTAAATTAGGTAAAGTTGTATTTGTAGTAGATCTTATCTTTGCTTTGATATATACATTTATAGCAATAAAACATAAGGATATTATTATAGGTGTGGAAGCAGTATTATTTTGGGCACTTTTTGTATGGATAAAAAAAGGTCTTAATATAATGAATGAAAAAATGGAAGATAAATAAAACTTTACTAGGGGATGATAAGTATGAGTAATAGTAAAAAATATATTTGCTACGGTTTGATTTTTAGTGGTATTGCATTTTTAATAAGACAGCTAGATATATTTTATATTGTTTTGCCAGATTTTATTAAAGGATTTCTAGAGGGATTTTTCATAAGTTTAGGTTTAGTATTAATACTATTTGGACTATATTGTGGTAGCTATAATTTGCAAAAAATAAGAAACTATAAAAGTAAAGTGTTTAATAAAATCTTAGGAAAATAGAATAAAACATATAAAAAAGGAGTTTTGTTACTCCTTTTTTATATGTAATAATTATGGTAATATTTTTGAAACTAATAAGTTATTTGATATATGGAAAATAAATTTATATAAGATGTTAAAAAATACATTGTAAAAAATGTTGAAATTTGTAGAAATCTACGTTGAAAATATGTTAAAATATAAAAATAATTTCTTAGAAAGGTTACGATTATATTATGAATAATACAAATTCCTATGCATTAGTATTCGGAGTATCAGTTTTTGATATTTGTGGATTTACGGATAATAATTATAGATGCAATGACTCTAACCCAGGTCAGGTTAAGACTTCTTTTGGGGGTGTTTGCAGAAACATAGCTGAATGTATGTCTAGAGTAGGAGTTAATACTAAGTTTATATCAATCTTAGGTGATGATGAAACTGGAAATAGAATGATAGAACATTCAAAACTTATGAATTACGATATGAGTGATTCTTTAATTATAGAAGGTGGACATACACCAACATATATGGCAATACTTAACCATCAAGGTGAGATGGTATCAGCAGTAGTCGATATGAAAATAATAGACAAATTTACTACTGAGTTTATAGACTCTAAAGCAGAAACAATAAAAAACTCTGAATATATGATATTAGATTCAGATAGACCGGACATAGTAGAACATATACTTAAAAACTTTAGTGGAGGAACTAAATTCATATTAGATCCAGTATCTGCTGCAAAAGCAGAAGGTGTAAAACATTTAATAAAATATTTCCATACTATAAAGCCAAACAGATATGAAGCTGAAATAATGTGTGGATTTAAAATTAAAAATGATGAAGATGTAAGAAAAGCTGGAAAATACTTTATTGATCTAGGAATAAAAAATGTATTTATTACATTAGATGAAGACGGAATATACTATAACAATGGAGTAGAAGAGGGTAAATTAAAAGCTAATGATGTTAAGGTTGTAAATGTAACAGGAGCTGGTGATTCTTTTGTTGCAGGAATAGCTCATGGATATATGGAAAATATTTCATTATTAGAGACGCTTAAATTTGCTATTTCCATGTCAACAATAACTATATCAACAGAAGAAACTATTCATCCAGATATGTGTTATGATTTAGTAAGAAAGTATGTTGATAATATACAATGGACTCATATAAAATATAATAAATAATTTTTAATACTATAATCCTTCCATAATAATGGTTGGATTTTTTTGTAAGAAAAAAGTTAAAAAGACTGTAGATATTGAACTGCACCCTGTCAAGTAGACAGTGCAAAAAATAAAAATTAAGCAGCTAAGGTCTGCTCTCGATATTCTATCGGAGTCAGGCCTTTTAATCTTTTTTGTAATCTTCTTTTATTATAAAATTCTATATATTTATCTATTGCTAATTTTAATTCTTCAAAGTTATGAAATTTCTTTAAGTAATACATTTCAGATTTAATAATTCCCCAAAACCCTTCTATTGGTCCATTATCTATACATCTACCTACACGAGACATACTCTGCGTAGCAGATATTTTATCAAGTTTTACCTTGAAGTTTTTACTTGTATATTGGTAGCCGCGATCACTATGGAATATAGGACTAGCAGTAGGATTATTTTCAACTGCTATATCAAACGTATCAAATACTAATTTATTATTGTTTGAATGTCCTACAACATATGAAACTATACTATTATCATATAAATCTATTATTGCACTCAAATAAGCCTTCGTACCATTAGTTAATTTAAATTCAGTTACATCAGTTAACCACTTTTCATTCGGCGTAGCTGCGCTAAAATCCCTATTTAATATATTCTCAGCTGTAATTTGAGGGGTAATTTTAACATAATTCTTTCTTCTTTTGCGAATTACTGATTTCAAATTAAGACATTTCATTAGTCTATAAATTCGCTTATGATTATATCTCTTATATAAATTCCTATTAATATTCATCGTTATACGTCTATATCCATAAATACCCTCAACATCTTCATATACTTTGATTATTTCACGCTCTATAACTTTATTTTCAGTATCTCTTTTAGTTTCTTTTCTGTTTAACCATTTATAATATGAAGCCCTTGAGATACCTGCAAATTTGCATAGTACTAATATTGGATAACCTTCATTATGTAGTTCTTTAATTGCAATATATATGGTTGGTTTTGTGAAACTATTTTTTATCCCCTCCTTTCTACTTCCTCCAATTTTTTTAAAAAGTTGTTTTCCATTTCTAATTGTTTATTCTTTGCTTCTAGTAATCTTATCTGAGCGTTTAATTTTTCAGCCTCACTCATTTGATTTATATTTTTTCTTTTTCCCCTATTATCTTTAAGGGACTCATATCCATTTTCTTTATATTTTCTAACCCAAGTGTAAACTTGTTGATATGAAACTTTATATTTATCTGAAGTTAATTGGTAATTATCATTATTTTCAATGCAAAACGCTACAATTTCAATTCTTTCCTTATATGTTGTTTTTCTACCTTTAGCCATAATTTTATTCTCCTTAGTGTTAGGATATCTCCATTCATTATGACTCTTATTATACTTTAAAATCCAGCCATAAAGTATACTATGTGACGAAATATTATATTTACTACATATATCAAATAATGATCCTTCACCAGCAAAATAGTCATTAACAGCTGAATATTTAAGTTCTGGAGAATAGTAGACATTTTTAGAACTACCTCTTAAGCCTTCGGCTCCATTATCATTATATTTACGAACCCATTCTCTAAAAGTTTCACATGCTACACCTAATTTACTAGCTAATTCTGATGCACTTTTTTCTCCTTTTATATATTTCTCTACATTTATTATTTTTAATTCGTATGATACCTTTGGTTTTCTTCCCATAAAATATGCTCCCTTCATAGTGACAGTTTTATTATTTTACCTGTCTACTATAAAGGGAGCATATCATACCTTGAAGTTTTTACTTGTATATTGGTAGCCGCGATCACTATGGAATATAGGACTAGCAGTAGGATTATTTTCAACTGCTATATCAAACGTATCAAATACTAACTTATTATTATTTGAATGTCCTACAACATATGAAACTATACTATTATCATATAAATCTATTATTGCACTCAAATAAGCCTTTGTACCTTAAATTCAGTTACATCAGTTAACCACTTTTTATTAGGCGTAGATGCGCTAAAATCTCTATTTAATATATTCTCAGCTGTAATTTGAGGGGTAGTTTTAACATAATTCTTTCTTTTTTGCGAATTACTGATTTCAAATTAAGACATTTCATTAGTCTATAAATTCGCTTATGATTATATCTCTTATCTAAATTCCTATTAATATTCATCGTTATACGTCTATATCCATAAATACCTTCAACATCTTCATATACTTTGATTATTTCACGCTCTATAACTTTATTTTCAGTATCTCTTTTAGTTTCTTTTCTGTTTAACCATTTATAATATGAAGCCCTTGAGATACCTGCAAATTGGCATAGTACTAATATTGGATAACCTTCATTATGTAGTTCTTTAATTGCAATATATATGGTTGGTTTTGTGAAACTATTTTTTATCCCCTACTTTCTACTTCCTCCAATTTTTTTAAAAAGTTGTTTTCCATTTCTAATTGTTTATTCTTTCCTTCTAGTAATCTTATCTTAGCGTTTAATTTTTCAGCCTCGCTCATTTGATTTATATTTTTTCTTTTTCCCCTATTATCTTTAAGGGACTCATATCCATTTTCTTTATATTTTCTAACCCAAGTGTAAACTTGTTGATATGAAACTTTATATTTATCTGAAGTTAATTGGTAATTATCATTATTTTCAATGCAAAACGCTACAATTTCAATTCTTTCCTTATATGTTGTTTTTCTACCTTTAGCCATAATTTTATTCTCCTTAGTGTTAGGATATCTCCATTCATTATGACTCTTATTATACTTTAAAATCCAGCCATAAAGTATACTATGTGACGAAATATTATATTTACTACATATATCAAATAATGATCCTTCACCAGCAAAATAGTCATTAACAGCTGAATATTTAAGTTCTGGAGAATAGTAGACATTTTTAGAACTACCTCTTAAGCCTTCGGCTCCATTATCATTATATTTACGAACCCATTCTCTAAAAGTTTCACATGCTACACCTAATTTACTAGCTAATTCTGATGCACTTTTTTCTCCTTTTATATATTTCTCTACATTTATTATTTTTAATTCGTATGATACCTTTGGTTTTCTTCCCATAAAATATGCTCCCTTCATAGTGACAGTTTTATTATTTTACCTGTCTACTATAAAGGGAGCATATCATATCATAATTATCTACAGCCCTTTTTA